>NC_005085.1:4500000-4751080 GCF_000007705.1 Chromobacterium violaceum ATCC 12472 | reverse complement strand
GTCGGAGAAAATTCCTCGTTGACAAAGCCGCGAATATCGAGTCAAATCACGCGTTTATTTCCGTTTCGAAACAGGAAACCCATATCATGAAGCGTACTTACCAACCGTCCACCACCCGTCGCAAACGCACTCACGGCTTTCTGGTCCGCATGAAGACCCGCGGCGGCCGCGCCGTCATCGCCGCTCGCCGCGCCAAGGGCCGCAAGCGTCTGGCCGTCTAAGCCCTTGTCGGCTTACCGCTTTCGCCGTGCGCACCGGCTGTTAAAAACGGATGAGTTCTCATCCGTTTTTAGTTTGCGGCAGCAGCGCAGCAATGCGTTCTTCCAGGTGTTCGCCCGTCCCAACGGCCTGGACCACGCCCGCGTGGGCTTGGTGGTCGGCAAGAAGGTCGCCAAGCGGGCGGTACGCCGCAATTACATCAAGCGCTGCGTGCGCGAGTGGTTCCGCCTGAACCAGCAAGGCCTGGACGGCGTGGACTACGTGGTGCGCGCCAAGACGGCGTTTACCCGCGAGCAGCGCGCCGAAGCTGTAACGGCGTTGCAGGCGTTGTTTGCTAAACTGGCACGATGTCGCGCATCCTCATCCTCCTGATCCGTTTCTACCAGCTGGCTATCAGCCCGTGGTTGGCGCCGCGTTGCCGCTTCCAGCCCACCTGTTCCGGCTACGCGATCGAGGCGGTGAGTAAACACGGCGCGCTCAAGGGCGGCTGTCTGGCCGCCAGACGCATCTGCCGTTGCCATCCCTGGGGCGGCAGCGGCTATGACCCGGTTCCCTGAACTTTCCGGTATCGAGAAGATGGATTCCAAGCGACTGATAATCTTTGTTCTACTGTCCGTGGGCATCCTGTTTGGGTGGAATGAATATTTCATGCCCAAGCACACCCCGCAACAGCAAGCGGCCAAGACCCAGGCCACGACCGGCGCCGCCAACAACGTGGCGCAGCCGGCCGACGCCAACAAGCTGACCCGCGGCCAGCGCATCCAAGTCAAGACCGACCTGGTCGAAGCCGAGATCGATACCGTGGGCGGCGACCTGCGCTCGCTCAAGCTGCTGAAGCACGGCGCCGCCGAGGACCACAAGCAGCCGTTCCAGCTGTTTGAAGACAGCGCCAAGCGCGTCTACGTGGCCCAGACCGGCCTGGTGGCCGCCAGCAACCCGGCGCTGCCGACGCATAAAACCGTGTTCACCAGCGACAAGCCCAGCTACCAGCTGACCGGCGACACGCTGGAGGTGAAGCTGACCGCGCCGGACGCCAACGGCGTCAAGGTGAGCAAGGTCTACACCTTCAAGAAGAACAGCTATGAAATCGGCGTCCGTTACGACATCGTGAACGGCGGCGCCGCGCCGCTGGCCCCCACCGCCTACTACCGCCTGCTGCGCGACAGCCAGGCGCCGGAAGGCGAAGGCCGCATGGCCCACACCTACACCGGCCCGGCCGTGTACACCTCGGAACATAAGTTCCAGAAGGTGAGCTTCGACGACCTGGCCAAGGGCAAGGGCGACTACGCCAAGACCACCACCGACGGCTGGGTGGCGATGCTGCAGCACTACTTCATGTCCGCCTGGATCCTGAAGCCGCTGGACGGCGCCTCCGTGTGCAAGGACGAGCGTTCCTGCCGCTTCGAGCTGAAGGAAACCGCCGGCCTGAACTCCGCCGCCGCGCTGGTGGACTACGCCACCGTGGCCCCGGGCAAGAGCCTGAGCGTGTCCGTGCCGCTGTACGCCGGTCCGGAAGAGTACAACATCATCTCCAAGCTGGCCGACGGCATGGAGTACGCCAAGGACTTCGGCATCTTCTACATCTTCGCCTCGCCGCTGTTCTGGCTGCTGGTGAAGCTGCATGGCCTGGTGAGCAACTGGGGCTGGGCGATCGTGCTGCTGACGCTGACCGTGAAGGCGGTGTTCTACCCGCTGACCGCCGCGTCCTACCGCTCGATGGCCAAGATGAAGGCCCTGGCGCCGCGCCTGGAGCGCCTGAAGGCGCAGCACGGCGACGACCGCATGAAGTTCCAGCAGGCGGTGATGGAGATGTACAAGACCGAGAAGGTCAACCCGCTGGGCGGCTGCCTGCCCATGCTGATCCAGATCCCGGTGTTCATCGGCCTGTACTGGGCGCTGCTGGCTTCCGTGGAACTGCGCGGCGCGCCGTGGGTGCTGTGGTACACCGACCTGGCCCGCCCGGACCCGTACTACATCCTGCCGGTGATCATGGCCGCCACCATGTTCCTGCAGACCTTCCTGAACCCGCCGCCGGCCGACCCGATGCAGGCGAAGATGATGAAGATCATGCCGCTGGCCTTCTCCGCGCTGTTCTTCTTCTTCCCGGCCGGCCTGGTGCTGTACTACGTGGTCAACAACGTGCTGTCGATGGCCCAGCAGTGGTTCATCAACAAGCAGATCGAAAAGAGCAACAAGGCCGCGCTGCAATCCTGAGCGCCCCGTCCGAATTGCTGATGGAACCCGGCCACTGGCCGGGTTTTTTGCTGGATAATTGAGTGATGATAGCCGCAGCCGGCCGCCGGCTGCCCAAGGAATGCCGATGAACCTCAGCTACACCCCCGCCACCATCTGCGCCGTCGCCACCGCTCCGGGACGCGGCGGCGTCGGCGTGATCCGCGTGTCCGGCAAGGACCTGCTGCCGTTCGCGCAGGCTATTTCCGGCGGCAAGACGCCCAAGCCGCGCTACGCAACGTACACCGACTTTTTCGACGCCCACGGCCAGGCGCTGGACAACGGCCTGCTGCTGTTCTTCCCCGGTCCCAACAGCTTCACCGGCGAGGACGTGATCGAGCTGCAGGGCCACGGCGGGCCGGTGGTGCTGAAGATGCTGCTGGCGCGCTGCGTGGAGCTGGGCGCGCGGCTGGCCGAGCCGGGCGAATTCACCAAGCGGGCGTTCTTGAACGACAAGCTGGACCTGGCCCAGGCCGAGAGCGTGGCCGACCTGATCGACGCCAGCAGCGAAACGGCGGCCAGGAGCGCGCTGAAATCGCTGAAGGGCGCGTTCTCGCGCGAGGTGCACGGCCTGGTAGACGAGCTGATCAACCTGCGCATGCTGGTGGAGGCGACGCTGGACTTCCCGGAAGAAGAGATAGATTTCCTGAAGCAGGCCGATGCGATCGGCCGCCTGCGCCGGCTGCGCGCGCAGCTGGTGGGGGTGCAGGCCACCGCCAAGCAGGGTGCCATCCTGCGCGAGGGCATGCACGTGGTGCTGGTGGGCCAGCCCAATGTCGGCAAGTCCAGCCTGATGAACGCGCTGGCCGGCGACGACATCGCCATCGTCACCGATATCGCCGGCACTACCCGCGACACGGTGCGCGAGGAGATCGTCATCGACGGCGTGCCGGTGCACATCATCGATACCGCCGGCCTGCGCGACACCGACGACGTGGTGGAGAAGATAGGCATCGAGCGTACCTGGCAGGCGGTGGAGCGCGCCGACCTCGCCTTGCTGCTGGTGGACAGCCGCGAAGGCCTGACCGCCGAGGTGCAGTCCATCCTGGAGCGGCTGCCGCCGGCGCTGCCCAGGGTGCAGGTCTTCAACAAAGTGGACCTGTCCGGCGAGGCCGCCGGTCTGGCCGAGCAGGACGGCCACCCGCTGGTGCGCCTGTCCGCCCGCACCCACGACGGCGTGGACATCCTCAAGGCCAAGCTGCTGGAGATGATAGGCTACAGCGGCGCCGACGAGGGTGTGTTCCTGGCCCGCCAGCGCCACCTGGACGCCATCGCCCGCGCCGCCGACCACCTGGAACTGGCCGAAGCCGACTGGGAGCAGGTGGAAATCTTCGCTGAGGAATTGCGGATGGCGCAGAACGCGCTGTCCGAGATCACCGGCGAGTTCAGCGCCGACGACCTGCTGGGCGTGATCTTCTCGCGCTTCTGCATCGGCAAGTAGACCCCGAATCGCGCCGCGTCCCTGCGGACGTCCGTACGCAAAGCCCCGCCAGCCGGGGCTTTTTTCATTCCGGCTGTCCTTGTGATTTATATATCTAAAAATATCATATTACTTATTTTGATATTTCCTGTTGACATAAAAAGCCCGGCTAAATACTATGATTTCAGTAAATGACGTAGGTATAAAAATGCAAGTGAAAGTCAATTTTAATAATTAATTAATTGATATCTATCGATATTTTTTACTACGTTTCAGAACGATATCAATTCCGGGAAATATTTTTATCTGAACGCGATGGAGCCAGACGACATTTTTCCTGCCGGCGCGCGCGGCTTGTTCCGGCGCGAGGTTTTCGAGCGAAAGACGGCCGCGGAACCGGAGCCGGAGCCTTTCGAGCCCAAGTGGCGAGTATGCCTGGCGGCCTCGCTGGTGACGGCGCTGCTGGTGGCGGGCCTGGCGATGCTGGACCAGGCGAGGCAGTACCGCTTGTGCGGGCAGCGGGACGGCGATAACGGGGTGGGCGAGCCATTTTTTGTCACTTTTTATGCCAATGGCAAATCTGCGGCGGGGGTGGCGCCGGGCCGGGCGGTGCGCACGCGTTACCACCAGGGCATGTCCCCGCCTTCGCCGCCGCTTGTCGGCGTGGTCGTCGACGTCAGACAAGGCCGGCCTGATCCGCGGCAGGCAGGGGTCTGCTTGCGGCGCTGGCAGGACGGCGGGGCAGACTACCGGATACGGGTGCGCCTGCCGCCGGGCGGCTTCGGCGCCGGGGCCGGCGGCTGGGTCAGCGGCGTGCCGGAGACCGGCCCCGCCTTCCCGGGCTGAGCCTGACCGATCGCAGCAGGATTTCGGCCATCCGGCCGGGCGGTAACGGCCTTCCGCAGACAAGGCTGATTCAACTGAAGGAAGTAGAGCATGGCAATCCGTGAAGTTTCGATGCAGCAACTGGAAGACATCTCCGGCGCCGGCGCCGGCTGCCAAGACCTGGTCAGCGGTTTCTACGGCGGCCTGGGCGGCGTGCTGGGCGCGGCCGGCGGCCCCGCCGGCGCAGTGCTGGGCGCCACGGCCGGCGCCGGCGTCGGCGGCTGGGTGGGCCGTCGCCTGTGCAGCTATCTGGACTGATGCGCGCCGGCTAGCGCGGCTCGCTCCGGCCGGCGCCGGAGCGGCCGCGCGGCCGTATCGGAAATGCCAACGGAGGATGTCCATGTACTGGTCTGTACAACAATTGCTGGCCGCCAAGGTCGAGTCCGAACAGGAGCGGGCCAGCCTCGCCCGCGCGCTGCGCCGCCGCGACGGCCTGGGCATGGCGTTGAGGGTGGCCGGCGCGATGGCCGGCGTCGTCCTGCTGGGGCTGTTGCTGGACCGCTTGCAGTGGTCGCCGGGCGAGGCCGAGAGATGGCTGTTGCAGGTGCCGGCGGTGCTGCTGTGGCTGAAGCTGGCCGACCTGGCCTATCTGAACCTGCTGCTGCCGCGCAGGTTGTGGCGCTTTCGCAAGCGGGACGCGGCGTGAAGGTCATGCTGCAGGCGGAGGCCGGAGAGTGCGGCCTGGCCTGCCTGGCCATGGTCAGCGCCCGGCTGGGGCGCCACCTGAGCCTGGCCGAACTGAGGCAACGCTTCCGCGTCAGCGTCAAGGGCGCCACTCTGGCCCAGCTGGCGCGGCATGCGGCCGAGCTGAGGCTGCGCGCGCGGCCGGTCAGGCTGGAGCTGGAGGATCTGCCGGACCTGGCGCTGCCGGCCATCCTGCATTGGGATCTGAACCACTTCGTGGTCTTGCATGCGGTCCGGCGCGACTGGCGCGGCCGTGTGACGCTGACGGTGCTGGACCCGGCGCTGGGGCAGCGCCGCTTGAGCCTGGAGGCGGCGTCGCCGCATTTTACCGGCATCGCGCTGGAGCTGGCGGCGGCCGCCGATTTCGAGGCCGGCGGCCATCCGCCGCGGGCGTCCTGGCGCGAGCTCTTGGGACAGGCGCCGGTCTTTCGCCGCGCCATCGTCCAGCTCGGCATCCTGGCGATCGCGCTGGAGATCTTCGCGCTGGTGGCGCCGCTGTTCAACCAATACCTCGTCGACGAGCTGCAGGACGGTGTTGATCCCGGCGTGCTGACGCTGCTGGCCTGCGGTTTCGCCGGCGTCATCGCGACGCAGGCGCTGATCCACTGGGCCCGCAGCGGCCTGCTGATCCGCTGGAGCGCCGAGCTCGGTTATCGCTGGACGCACAAGCTGCACGCTCATCTGATCCGCCTGCGCGCGTCCTTCTTCGAGACCCGGCCGCTGGGGGACCTGGCCTCGCGGTTCGGCAGCGCCACCGCGCTGGAGGCGGCGCTGGCCTCGCTGCTGGTGGAAAGCGTGATAGACGGCATGATGGCGCTGCTGGCGATGGCGATGTTGGCCTGGTACAGCCCGGCCTTTTGCGCGGTCGCGGCCGCGTCGGCCGCGCTGTATGCCGGCCTGAGGCTGTTGTCCTATCCGCGGCTGCAGGACGCGGCGCTGCACCGGCTGTATGCCGGCGCCAAGGAGCACGGCCATTTTCTGGAGACCGTCCGCGCGATTTCGGCGGTGAAGCTGTTCGGCCGGGAGGCGGCGCGGCTGGCCGACTGGAGCCGGCTGAAGCGGGCGCAGATAGGCAGCGAGCAGCGCGCCCAGCGCCTGAGCGCGCTGTGCAAGCTGGCCAACGTCACGCTGCTGCGCGCGCAGGCGCTGGCGCTGCTCTACGTCGGCGCGCTGCAGGTGCTGGAGCGCCGGCTCAGCATCGGCATGCTGATGGCGGCCAGCCTGTACGCCGGCACCTTTTCCGGCCGGGTGTTCCAGTTGCTGGACAGCTGGGTGGACATCCGGCTGCTGGGCCTGCACGCGGGCCGCTTGGCCGATCTGTTGGGCGAGCCGCCGGAGGCGGACGATGCCGAGGCGGCCCAGACGGCGCCGGCGCAGGGGCGCTTGTCGCTGCGCGGGGTCAGCTTCCGCTACGGCGAGGGCGAGCCCTGGGTGCTGCGCGATGTCAGCCTGGACATCCCGCCGGGCCAGAGCGTCGCGCTGACCGGACCCAGCGGCGGAGGCAAGACCACGCTGGCCAAGATCCTGCTGGGCCTGCTGCAGCCGCAGAGCGGCGAGGTGCTGGTGGACGGCGTGCCGATCGCGCGGCTGGGGCCGGGGCGGCACCGCGCCTTGATCGGCACGGTGCTGCAGGAGGACATGCTGCTGTCGGGCAGCCTGCTGGGCAATATCAGCTTCTTCGACGAGACGGTCGATTACGCCCGCGTCGCCGCCTGCGCGCGGCAGGTGGGCATGCACGAGGACATCCTGGCGATGCCGATGGGCTACCACACCCTGGTCGGCGAGCAGGGCGCCGGCCTGTCCGGCGGACAGCGCCAGCGCCTGCTGCTGGCGCGGGCATTGTACAAGCGGCCCAGCATCCTGCTGCTGGACGAGGCGACCAGCCATCTGGACATCGGCAACGAGCGGGCGATAGGCGAGGTGCTGGCGCGGCTCAGGCTGACGCGGGTGATGGTGGCGCACAGGCCGGAGACCATCGCCACGGCGGAGCGCGTGCTGGTGCTGGCCGACGGCCGGGTCGACGAGGCCCCGGGCGGCCGCGCGCCGGCCGCGGCGGAACTTTTCACTGAATGTTTTTGATACGGACGCTCATCATGAATCAGACTTCTGTTCTCGCAGACCCGGCGGCGGCGCCGGGGCAATGGCGGCTATTGGCCGGCATCGTGCAAAACCCGGCCCAGGCCTTCAGGCAGATCGCGGCGCGGCCGCGCAGCCTGCTGCCGTTGTCGCTGATCGTCGCCGGCACCGCCCTGCTGTATCTGTGGTACTACGGCTGGGTCGACTTTGCCTGGCTGCGCGAGCGCCTGCTGGACCAGCTGGCCACGCCGGGCAACCGCGAGGCGGCGCTGAAGGCGGTGACCCGCCCGCTGATGCTGGGTTCCAGCATCGCCGGCGCGCTGATCACGCTGCCGCTGAGCTATCTGCTGCTGGCGCTGTATTTCCACGGCGTGGGCAAGCTGCGCGGCCTGGGCATCGGGCTGCGGCAATGGTATGCGCTGGTGGTGTGGTCGTCGACGCCGGCCTTGCTGGCGCTGCTGTCCGGCGCCGTGCAAATCCTGGCCGCCAGCGCCGGCCGGCTGGAGCCGTCCCAGCTCGATCCGCTGTCCTTGAACCAGCTGCTGTTCCATCTGGATGTCGGCCATGCCTGGGCCGGCGTGCTGGACAGCGTGGACCTGGGCTCGTTCTGGAAGCTGGCCCTGCTGGCGATAGGCTACAAGACGTGGAGCGGCGACCGCTGGCCCGTCAGCGCCGCGGTGGCCTGGGCGCCGGCCGCGCTGTTCTACGGCGTCTGGATCGCCTTCAAGGCCTGGTGAGCGGATATGAAGCGGAAGTGGTTGGGCCCCGCGCTGCTGGTCGCGGTGGCGGCGCTGCCTTTCGTGGCGCGCGCGTTCAGGCAGGAGACGGTGTACCAGGTGACGGCCGCCGTCGCCGCGACGCGGGAAATCCGCTCGTCGGTGCTGGCTTCCTGCAGCCTGGTCTACCAGGATCAGGCCCAGCTGTCGTCCGAGGTGACCGGTAAGGTCAGCGCGGTGCTGGTGCGGGAGGGCGACCATGTGCGGGCCGGCCAGCCGGTGCTGAGGCTGGACGACGAGGGCTATGCCGCCGAAGTGACGCAGCAGGCGGCCGCGGTCAGGCAGCAGGCGCTGCAGCAGCGGCAGCAGGCGCTGACGTTGGCGAACCAGCAGTCCGCCTATCGCCGCAAGGAGGCCCTGCACCGGGCCGGCATGGTGGCGGACGCGATGCTGGAGGACGCCCGCTACGCGGTGGACGAGGCCAGGGTAGGCCTGAAGAACGGCGGCGAGCAGCTGCGGCAGAGCGAGGCGGTGCTGGCCCAGGCCAGGCAGCGCGCCGCCAAGACAGTGATCCGCGCGCCGATGAGCGGCGTGGTCACCTCGATCGACATCAAGCCCGGCGAGACGGCCATCGCCAGCCAGGTGGGCATGGTCACGCCCAGCCTGATGACGATAGCCAATACCGGCACCATGCTGGTCGAGGCCAATATCGACGAGGCGGACATCGGCGGCGTCGGCAGCGGCCAGCCGGCCAAGGTGCAGCTGGTGGCTTATCCGGGCGCGCCGCTGTCGGCGACGGTGCTGCAGATACCGCTGTCGCCGAAGCGCATGGCCGGCGCGCCCGCCGGCGTGCCGGGCGGACAGGCGCGCAGCTATCCGGTGCGGCTGGCGCTGTCCGGAAGCGGCCGCGGGTTGCTGCGGCCGGGCATGAGCTGCCGGGTGGAAATCTTCACCACGCGGGCCGGCAAGGCGCTGACGGTGCCGCTGCAGGCGGTGTTGTCCGAGGCGGAAACCTCGGCCCGCCGCGATGCCGACGCCGGCGACGGCGAGGCGAGGGTGCTGGTGGTGAAGGATGGCCGGCTGGAATCGCGGCGGGTCCGGACCGGCGAGTCGGACGACGCCCAGCAGCAGATACTGTCCGGATTGCGCGCCGGCGAACGGGTGGTGACCGGGCCGGCCAAGCTCTTGTACAGCCTGAAGCCGGGCGACGCGGTCTCGGTCCAGGACGGGAGGCCGTCATGACGCCGCTGATCGAGCTGCGCGGCATCTGCAAGCGCTACCAGCAGGATGAAGCGGCGCCGCCGGCGCTGTCGGCGCTGAATCTCAGCGTCAGCGCCAACGAATACATCGCCTGCGTCGGTGCCTCCGGCTCGGGCAAATCGACGCTGATGAACATCATAGGCTGCCTGGACCGCCCGAGCGCCGGCGAGTACCGGCTGAACGGCGTCGATGTGGCAGGCATGACGGACGACCAGTTGGCTCGGGTGCGCAACCGCGACATCGGCTTCGTGTTCCAGAGCTTCCACCTGCTGCCGCGGCTGAGCGCGCTGGAGAACGTGATGCTGCCGCTGGTCTACGCCGGCGCGCCGGGCGCCGAGCGCGAGCGGCGCGCCGCCGAGGCGCTGCGCAGCGTCGGACTGGGCGCGCGGCTGCAGGCCAGGCCCAACCAGCTGTCCGGCGGCCAGCGCCAGCGGGTCGCCATCGCGCGCGCGCTGTGCGCCAGTCCGGCGCTGCTGTTGGCCGACGAGCCGACCGGCAATCTCGATTCCGCCACCGGGGAGGAGATCATGGCCTTGTTCGACCGCCTGCACCAGGAGGGGCACACGCTGATCCTGGTGACGCATTCGGACGAGATCGCCGCCCGCTGCCGGCGGCGGATACGGATGGCCGACGGCCGTCTGGTCGCGGACAGCGGGGAGGCGGCATGACGATGCTGCTCGAATGCTGGCGCAACGGCTGGCGCAGCCTGCGCGGCCATCCGATGCGCAGCCTGCTCAGCGCGCTGGGCATCGTCATCGGCGTCGCCGCGGTGATCGCCGTGATCGCGATCGTGCAGGGGCTGTCGCGCTCGGTCAGCGAGAATTTCGACCGCCTGGGCGCCAACAGCCTGAGCGTGGAGGCCAAGACCGAGCTGGAGGAGGCGCTGCAGGGGCGGCGCAATCGCCTGGGCTGGGCCGATTACCGGCAGATCTTGCGGCAGGAGGGCGGCACGGCGGCGCTGGCGGCGTCGTTCGCGCCGTTCGGCGACTACGGCGCGACTGTCCGCTACGGCCGCCGCACCGCCTTCGCGGCGGTCAACGCGGTCACCGCTTCCTACCAGACGGTGCAGCAGGCCTTCGTGCGGGAGGGGCGCTTCATCCGCAACAGTGACGACCGCTCCCGGCGCAAGGTGTGCGTGATAGGCAGCGATCTGGCGGCCAAGCTCAAGCTGCCGGAGAGGCCGGAGGGCGAGTTCGTCGAGGTGTCGGGCGAGTGGTACAAGATCATAGGCGTGATGGAGTCGCGCGGCGCGGTCTTCGGCGTCAGCAGCGACAACTATCTGCTGATACCGTTTTCCGCCGGCCAGGCCGCGCTGGCCGCCGGCAACCCGCCCGATTTGTCGATCGCGCTGAACGTCGCCGATCCGGCGGCGCTGGAGCCGGTGCGGCAACGCCTGCGCGCGCTGCTGCGCCGGCTGCACCGGCTGGGGCCGGGCCAGGCCGACGACTTTCGCATTCAGAGCGCCCGCCAACTGAGCGAGGCCTTCCACGCCATCGTCGACGGCATGAGCCTGGGCCTGGCCGGCATCGTCGGCATCTCGCTGCTGGTGGGCGGGATAGGCATCATGAACGTCATGCTGGTGTCGGTGACCGAGCGGACGCGCGAGATCGGCCTGCTGAAGGCGCTGGGCGCCCGGCGCGCGCACATTCTGCTGCAATTCCTGTCCGAGTCGGTCTGCCTGTCGCTGGCCGGCGGGGCGGCCGGCGTGTTGGGCGGCTATCTGCTGGCCGGCGCGTTCTCGCTGCTGGTGCCGGCACTGCCGGCGCCGGCGGTGCCGTGGTGGGCGGTCGCGCTGGCACTGGGCTTCACCGTCACCGTCGGCTTGGTGTTCGGCCTGGCACCGGCGGTCAAGGCGGCCAATCTGGAGCCGGTGGAGGCGCTGCGCTATGAATAGCGCGGCGGCGCACTTGTCCACAGCGCGTCCCGCCGGCGATTTTTATCCACAGGCCGCTCAGCCGCGCTGCGACGGACTCAGCCAGTCTCCGAGCCATTGAAAGGCTTGGTCGACGACGATGGCCAGCAGCGCCACCGGCAGCGCGCCCTGGATCACGTAGGCGGTGTTGAAGCCGGACAGGCCGACGATGATGGGCAGGCCCAGCGTGCGGGCGCCGACGGTGGAGGCCAGCGCGGCGGTGCCGATATTGATCACCATCGCGGTGCGCAGGCCGGCGACGATGACCGGCGCGGCCAAGGGCAGCTCCACCCGCCACAGCATTTGCCGCGGACTCATGCCCATGCCGCGGGCGGTTTCCAGCGCGTCCTCGGGCACCGAGGCCAGGCCGGCCAGCGCGGCGTGGGTGATGGGCAGCAAGCTGTACAGCGCCAGCGCGATCAGCGCCGGCGCGGCGCCGAAGCCGATCAGCGGCACCGTCAGCGCCAGCACCGCCACCGGCGGGAATGATTGGGCGATGGACAGCAGCGTTTCCAGCAGCGGGCGAAAGTCGCGCCCGGCGGGCCGGCTGGTCCACAGCGCGGCGCTGATCCCCAGCAAGGCGGCCGCGCCGCCGGACAGCGCGACAATGGCCAGGTGGGCGAGCAGCAGCTCGCCGAAGCCGTCCTGCAGATACAGCGGGCGGTCCAGTTCGGGAAACCAGTCATGGAACAGCGGCGCGCTGCGCGGCAAGGCCAGCAGCAGCGCGGCCAGGGCCAGCGCGCTGGCGATCAGCCCCGCGCGCCGTTTCATGCCGCCGCGCCCAGCAGGTCTTCGAAGCGCAGCGCGCCGACTTCCGCGCCTGCGGCGTCAATGACGGGCAGCGCCGCCGCGCCTTGCACGATGAAGGCGGACAAGGCCTCGCGCAAGGTGGCGTCGGCGCGCAGGGGGGGGCCTGCCGCCCGTTCGCCCGGCCGCATCCGCTCCGCCACCCGTTGCAGGCCCAGCAGCCGCACGCCGGCCTCGTCCGGTTGAAAGAAGCCGCGGACGAAGTCGTTGGCCGGATGCAGCAGGATGTCGCGCGGGCTGCCCTGCTGCTGGATGCGGCCCTGGTCCATCACCGCGATGCGCTGTCCCAGCAGCAGCGCTTCGTCGATGTCGTGGGTGACCAGGATGATGGTCTTGCCGGACAGGCGGTGGATGCGTGCCAGCTCCTGCTGCAGATTGGCGCGGGTCACCGGGTCCAGCGCGCCGAAGGGTTCGTCCATCAGCAGCAGGTCGGGATCGGCCGCCAGCGCCCGGGCCACGCCGACGCGCTGTTGCTGGCCGCCGGACAGCTGGTGCGGATAGCGGCGGCGGAGACCGTCGGGGAGCCGCAGCAGCGCCAGCAGCTCGTCCACCCGGGCCTGTATCCGCGGGCGCGGCCATTTCAGCAGCTGCGGCACCGCGGCGATGTTCTGCTCGACGGTCCAGTGCGGGAACAGGCCGACGGACTGGATGGCGTAGCCGATATGGCGGCGCAGCTGCTCCGGCGGCTGGGCACGGATGTCGCGGCCGGCGATGCGGATTTCGCCGCTGTCCGGCGCAAGCAGCCGGTTCAGCATTTTCAGCATGGTGGACTTGCCGGAGCCGGAGGTGCCCACCAGCACCGCGAATTCGCCGTCGGCCACGGTCAGCGACAGGTCCGATACCGCGGGCGCGCCGTGGAAGGCTTTGCTGACATTGGCGATTTCAATCATCGCGGTGCGCGCTCCAGCCGGTAGGCCAGCAGCTTGAAGACGGCGTCGCAGCACAGGGTGAGCAGCACGATGGGCAGCACGCCCAGCAGCACCTGGTCCGGCGCGCTGGCGGACAGGCCCTGGAACAGGATGGCGCCGAAGCCGCCGGCGCCGATCAGCGCCGCCACCGCGGCCAGCCCAACCGCCTGCACCGTGGTGACGCGCAGGCCGGTTATGAGTACCGGCAGCGCCAGCGGCAGCTCCACCTGGAGGAGTATCTGCCGCGGCGACATGCCGATGCCGCGCGCGCTGTCGCGGGCGGCGGCGGGCACCTGGCGCAGCGCGGCCAGCGTGCCGTGGGTCATCGGCAGCAGCGAGTACAGCGTCAGCGCGGTGACGGCCGGCGCCAGGCCGACGCCGGCGATGCCCGATTGCGGCCACAGCCGTCCCAGCCACGCCAGCGGCGCGATCAGCAGCGCGAACAGCGCCAGCGAAGGAATGGTCTGCAAGGTATTCAGGAGCGGGAACAGCCAGGCCCCGACCCGCGGCAGGCGGAAAGCCGCCAGCCCCAGCGCCGCGCCCAGCAGCGCGGCCGGCAGCACCGACAGGCCTACCAGCTGCAGATGGCGCACTAGCGCCTGCCGGAAGGCGTCCGGGTCGTTATGGTATTCGCGCAGCAGCGCCAGCGCGTCCAGCTGCCCGGCGGCCAGCAACGCCAAGGCTGGCAGGCAGGCGGCGCAGACGGCCAGCGCGCGGACGGGAAGGCTCAGGGCCAGGCCGCGCAGCGATTCGGCCAGTTGCAGGCAGGCGGCCAGCAGCAGCAGCCAGAAACCCGCGCTGAAAGTCGTGCGGGCCAGCGCGTCCGGATCGCCGCCGCCCAGCCGCGCGGCCTCCTGGCCGGCCAGCAGCAACAGCCCGTTGGCCAGCAGGACGGCGCACAGCGCCAGCAGGCGATGCAGCCGGCGCGAGATAGGCAGCCACGGAGACAGCAGCAAAGGCAGCGCCGGCGCGATCAGCCAGAGCGCGCCGGTCAGCGCGGGCAGGCGCAGGCCCTGGCCGCCGAGCAGGCGGTTGGGCGCGTGGCTGAGCAGCGGGCTGCAAAAGCCCGCCAGCAACAGCAGCGCCAGGACCAGCTGCATCCGGTTGCGCAGCCGCATCAGGCGAACGGCCCCAAGGTCACTGGATGAAGCCCTTGCGCTTCAGATAGCCGGCGGCCACCTGGCGCGCGTTGCGGCCTTCCAGCGCGATGCTGGCGTTGAGTTTCTGCAGCGTGGCGGCGTCCAGCGACTGGAACACCGGCTTGAGCCAGACGGCGATGTCCGGATGGCGGGCCAGCGCGTCGGCGCGGATGATGGGCGTCGGCGCGTACACCGGCTGCACGCCCTTGGGATCGGCCAGCGCGACCAGGCCCAGCGCGGCCACCGGGCCGTCGGTGCCGTAGGCCATCGCCGCGTTGACGCCGGAGGTCTGTTCCGCGGCCGCCTTGACGGTGGCCGAGGTGTCGCCGCCGGCCAGCGCCAGCAACTGGTCCTGGCGCAGCTTGAAGCCGTAGGCGTTCTGGAAGGCCGGCAGAGCGTCCGGCCGTTCGATGAACTCGGCCGAGGCCGCCAGCTTGAAGCGGCCGCCGCGGCCCAGCCAGGCGCCCAGATCGGCCAGCGTGCGCAGGCGGTTGGCGTCGGCCACGTCGCGGCGCACGGCGATGGTCCAGGTGTTGTTGGCCGGCGCGGGCGCGAGCCAGACGATGCGGTTCTTGTCGTAGTCCAGCTGCTTGACGCGCTGGTAGCCGGCGGCGGCCGATTTCCACGCCGGGTTCTTTTCGTCGGAGAAGAAGAAGGCGCCGTTGCCGGTGTATTCGGGATAGATGTCGATCTCGCCGGCGGCGATGGCGGTGCGCACCACCTTGGTATTGCCCAGCGACAGCCTGCCTTCGGTCTTCACGCCATGGGCCTCCAGCACCTGCTGGATGAGGTTGCCCAGCAGCGCGCCCTCGGTGTCAATCTTGGAGCCGACGCGGACGGCGTCGGCGGCGCAGGCCGTGGCGGCCGTCAGGATGCCGGCCAGCAGCGCGGCGATGCGGGACATGCGGTTTGACATGGTTCCTCCCCGTGGCGGACCGGCCGCGCTCGCAGCCGCGCAGGATGACGATGGCGTTCACTATACCGCCCATTGCGCGCTTGCGGCCAGTTTCTGAGGGAAGGAGACGCGCTGGCCCGCTTTCGGCGCGCGGGAGGGGGCGGCTAGTTGCCGTTCTTGATCTGGCGGCTGACGCCGTTTTCTTCCTGGTTCAGGGTCTTCTGTTCCTGCCTGGTGATGTGGCCGCGATCGAGCTTGGCCATGCCGCGCTCCTGCTGGCGGATGTCGTGGTCTTCCTTGTGCAGCTTGCGCGCTTCGGCCTTGCTGATCTGGCCGTTTTTCCGTTCCTGGTTGATGCGCTGGTTCTGTTTGGCCAGCCGTTTGTTGACTTCCGCGCGGCGCGGATGCTCCTTTTGCCACTGGGTTTCGTCGGCCTGGGCGGCGCCTGCGAAGGCTAGGCCGCAGACGGCGAGCAGGACGGCGGACAGGGTGGTGCGAGCGAGCGGGTTCATGGCGGTTCTCCCGTTGAAGTTCAGGCTAGGTTTGCCTGCACTTCAGCCTAAGCTTTCCTGGAAGAGATAGTCTGAAACAGACATATGTACATATATGTAAATACGCCTGTCTTTACAGCTGTTTGCAAAGTGCGCGGAAGCGGCGTCAGGATGACGGGCCGGCATCGCCGTGGGCGCGCAGGAAATCCCGTTTGGCCGCGGCGGACAGCCGCTTGAACGCGTGCTCGGCGCGCAGCGCGGCGGAGCGGTCCGGGTATTCGATCACCAGCTCGACGGCGAGCGGCGGGTTGAGGCGGGTGTAGCGCGCGCCCTTGCCGGCCTGGTGCTGGCGGTAGCGGCGCGCGACGTCGGTGCTGACGCCGGTGTACAGCGCGCCGTCGGCGCAGCGCAGCACGTAGAGAAACCAGGGCCTGGACGGCCCCGGTCCATGCTCAGGCTCAGATGGCGGCATCGAAGCCGTCGGCCAGCGGGCTGATCAGCACGCGCTCGGTGCGGTTGCCCTTCTGCGCGGTGACGCGCAGCTTCCATTCGCCGACGGTGACTTCGTCGCCCTCGCGCGGGATGCGCTCCAGGCAGTCCATCAGCAGGCCGGCCACGGTGTGGAAGTCCTCGTCCTCGAAATCGCCCAGCGTCAGGTACTGCTCCAGCGTGACGAGCTCCAGGCTGCCTTCCACGTCGTAGCTGCCGTCCGGCTGGACCACGATGGCCGGCAGCTCGTGGCGCTCGTGCTCTTCCGGGAATTCGCCGGCGATCGCCTCCATCAGGTCCTTCTGGGTGACGATGCCTTCCAGGCTGCCGAACTCGTTGACCACGAAGGCCATGTCGGCGGCGTGCTGGCGGAAGCTCTCCAGCGCCTTCAGCACGGTGACGGTTTCCGGCAGCACCAGCGGCTGGCGCAGCGCGGCGTCGATGTCCAGCGGGCGGCCGTCCAGCAGCTGGGCCAGCAGGTCCTTGCGGGCGACGATGCCCAGCGGCTCGTCTATGCTGCCGTCGCGTATCACCACCAGGCGGGAGTAGGGGCTGTCGCGCAGCGCCTTGCGCTGGGACGCCTCCGGCTGGCTCAGGTCCAGGCGGTGGATGTCGGCGCGCGGGGTGGCGATCACGCGGATCGGCCGCTCGGCCAGCGTCAGCACGCTGTGTATCATCGCGCGCTCGTTCTGGCCGAAGGCGGTGTCCTCCACCGGCTGCGGGCCGGCTTCCGGCTTGGCTTCGTCGGCGCTGGCGGCGGTCAGGCGGCTGCCCATCAGGCTCAGCACCGTGTTGGCGGTGCGCTCGCGGAAGCTCTGGGTGCGGTTCAGGTAGCGGATGCGGTTGGCCTGCGATACCTGGTTGAAGGCTTCGATCAACACCGAGAAGCCGATGGCGGCGTACAGGTAGCCCTTGGGGATGTGGAAGCCGAAGCCTTCCGCGATCAGGCTGAAGCCTATCATCAGCAGGAAGCCCAGGCACAGCATCACCACGGTGGGGTGGGCGTTGACGAAGGTGGTCAGCGGCTTGCTGGCGGCGATCATCAGGACCATGGCGATGACGACGGCCAGCATCATCACCGGCAGGTGTTCGGACATGCCGATGGCGGTGATCACCGAGTCGATCGAGAACACCGCGTCCAGCACCAGGATCTGGGCGACCACGGTGGCGAAGGCCGCGTAGGCGCGCTGCGCGCCGCCCTTCACGTGTTCGACGCCCTCCAGCCGCTCATGCAGCTCGGTGGTGGCCTTGAACAGCAGGAACACGCCGCCGCACAGCATGATCAGGTCGCGGCCGGCGAAGGACTGGCCCCAGACCGAGAACAACGGCGTGGTCAGGGTGACCAGCCAGGAGATGCTGGCCAGCAGGATCAGGCGCATCACCAGCGCCAGCGACAGGCCGACGATGCGGGCGCGGTCGCGTTGTTCCGGCGGGAGTTTTTCGGCCAGGATGGCCACGAAGATCAGGTTGTCGATGCCGAGTACGATCTCGAGGATGATCAGCGTCAAGAGGCCCAGCCAGGCGGCGGGGTCGGACAGCCATGAAAGGTCCATGATGGTGTAAAGCGTTCCTTGTGCGATAAAAAAGCGATAAAAACGCTACAAGGATACCAAATGACGGCGCGCCGGGCAGGGAAAATGCAAAAAGCCCGGCGCAGCCGGGCGGGTCGGAGCGGGCTGGTTCACAGGCCGCCGTAGGAGTGCAGGCCGGACAGGAACATGTTGACGCCGAGGAAGGCGAAGGTGGTGACGGCCAGGCCGATCACCGCCCACCAGGCCAGCGGCGCGCCGCGCCAGCCCTTCACCAGCCGGATGTGCAGCCAGGCGGCGTAGTTCAGCCAGACGATCAGCGCCCAGGTTTCCTTCGGGTCCCAGCTCCAGTAGCCGCCCCAGGCGTCGGCCGCCCACATCGCGCCCAGGATGGTGGCGATGGTGAAGAACAGGAAGCCGACGGAAATGGCCTGGTACATCATTTCGTCCAGCACCTCGGCCGCCGGCAGGCGGTCCTTCAGCCAGCCCTTCTGCACCATCAGCTCGCCCAGCCCCAGCATCGCGGCCAGCGAGAAGGCGCCGTAGCCGACGAAGTTGGCCGGCACGTGTATCTTCATCCACCACGACTGCAGCGCCGGGATCAGCGGCTGGATGCCGTGCGCCTGGCGGTCGAAGCTGTACCACAGGATGAAGCCGACCGCGGCGCTGATCACCGGCAGCACCAGCGCGCCGGATTGCGCGGCGGCGAACTTGGCCTGGTAGTACAGATACATCAGCGCGGTGATCAGCGTGAACAGCACGAACACTTCGTACAGGTTGGACACCGGGATGTGGCCGACGTCCGGCGCGATCAGATAGCTTTCGTACCAGCGCACGAACAGGCCGGCCAGGCCCATCACGGCCGCGGCCCAGGTCAGGCCGGCCCCCATTCGGGCCAGCTGGGCCGAGCGGCGGGCCAGGCCTATCCAGTACACGGCGGTGGCCAGGAAGAACAGCGAGCACATCCACATGATCGCCGACTGGCTGGACAACGCGTACTTGAGCCAGAACGCTTGCTGGCCGCGGGAGAGGTCGTGCTGGTACAGCTGGATGCCCAGCAGCGCCACCCCGCCCGCCAGCGGGAAGAACCAGCGCCAGGCCGGCCAGAACCAGCCCAGCGCGACCAGGCCCAGCGCCGAGCCGGCCAGGATCGCCTGCTCGTAGGCATCCATCGCGTGGTGGTAGAGGGTGAAGGCGCAGCCGGCGGCGACGGCGATCAGCAGCGCGTACGCCCAGTCCCAGCGGTCCAGCCGGCGCCACAGCGGCAGGCGGTCGAATCTCGTTGTTGCCAGTTCCATCATGTTCCCCGTGTCAGCTGTTTGATCGCGTCGAGATGACGCTGGAAGTCGGTATCCAGGTCGCGGTTATGGCGGTTGGAGGTCATGGCCACCCGCAGCCGCCGGCCATCGATGCGTATCCACAGGCGTTGTTCGCGCACATAGAACATTAGCACGATGCCCAGCACCAGCAAGACCGATCCCAGGTAGACCAGCGTCTTGCCCGGCGAGCGGGTCAGCTGCAGGCCGGACGACTGCACCTGGTCGAAGCCCTCCAGTTGCAGGAACACCGGCGAGCCGTAGTCCTGCAGCGCGCTGGCGGCCACCAGGCCGTCCAGCAGGAAGCGGTAGTGGGCGGCGTCGGCGGCCAGCGGCTTGGCGCCGGCCCTGTCGTCGGCCGCCGCCATCACGTCCACCACCGCGCCCTGCAGGATCTTGATATAGGTCTGCGCCACCGCCTGGCGCTTGTCGGCCGGCACCCGCTCGTCCAGGAACTGCTCCAGCGCGGAGAAGCCGCCCGAGGCGAAGCGCTCCAGCACGCCCTTGACGCTGTCGCCGAACTGCTTGGCCAGCTTGCCGTCGATGACGCCGCCCTGCTGCGCCTTGCGGGTGGCGCGCGCGGCGACCTCGTCGTACAGCGACGGATCGCGCAGCGCGGCGTACAGGCGCATGAAGCGGTCGACCTGCATGTCGTCGTCCAGCGGCATGCGCAGGTACTGGAAGGGATCGGCCGGCGTCTTGCGCATGCCGGCCATCAGGTAGCTGGCGCCGTCCTGGGCGATCGGCGCCATGTAATGGACGTACTCCACCGCCTGGCCCTGGGCGTCGCGCAGCTTGAAGGTGATGGACGGGCCGTAGTTCTTCAGATCCTTGTGCTGCTTCACCTCGCGCGCGTCGTGCATGCGCTGGCCCAGCGTGGGGTCGCCCTCGCCCGGTTTGGCGACGTTCTCGATGTTGAACACCCTGAGCTCGCCGAACTCCAGCGCGTAGTCCTTGCCGTTGGCGCGCAGCGGCTGGCTGCTCATCGACACGCCGGAGAGCGCCACCGGCGCGCTGCCCGGCGCGGCCAGGTTCCAGGCCTTCAGTTTCAGCGGCGAGCCGCCGTCGCCGAAGCTGGACTGGTAGATGGCGACGCCGTCGACGATCAGCGGGTGGTTGACCTGGACCGTGGCTTCGGTGGTCTTGCCGCTGGCCTTGTCCGTCACCACGATGTCGCTGGCGAACAGCTTGGGCATGCCGTTGCTGTAGTAGTCGACGTGGAATTTCTTCAGCGAGACGATGAAGGGCAGCTCCTGCACCAGGTAGCCGTTGCCGGAATTGAGGAAGGTGACGTCGGCGCTCTTGCCCTCGGCGATGGTGACGTTGCCGCGGAAGGACAGGTTGGCCGGTCCCAGCCGGCTTTGTTCCGGAATCCGGCTTTGCGGGATGTCGCGGGTTTCCGGCACGATGCGGCCGGCCAGCTCGCCCAGCTTCAGCGGCAGGTTGCCGTCCAGCAGGCCGCCGACGCAGATCACGATCAGCGCGATGTGGGCGCAGAAATAGCCCAGCTTGCCGGCGGCGCCCTTTTTGGCGGCGATCAGCCTCGCGCCGCCCTCGCGTTCGGCCTCGCGCCAGCGGAAGCCCTGGCCGCGCAGGTAGCCGAGCAGCCTGGACGGCTCGACCGCCTCGGCCTCGAACGCCTGGCTGTGCGGCATCGCCGCCAGCGAGTTGTCGCTGGCCCGCTCGCGGTAGCCGCGCATCTGCTTGATGAAGCCGGGGCCGTTGCGCAGGATGCACAGCGTGGTGGACAGCACCAGGAAGGCCAGGATGATCAGGAACCAAGCCGAATGGTAGACGTCGTACAATCCGAGCATCTCGAAAGCCTGGAACCAGAACTGGCCGAATTCGAAGGCGTAGTTGGGATAGGGCTCGTTCTGCTTGAGCACGGTGCCGATGATGGAGGCGATGCCGAGCACGGTGAGCAGGCCGATGGCGAAGCGCATCGAGCTGAACAGCTCGTACAGCGCGCGCGGCGTGGTTTGGCGACGGTGTGTTGTTGTTTTCATGATTCGGAACATAAAAAGGGAAGCCCGCCCGGGGCTTCCCTTTTGAATGAGGCGGAGCGGCAAAGTTGCGTCCGGCCGCGTGGAAGACGCCGCGCGGCGGGCCGGTCTCCGGCTGCGGGCGGCACGGCTCAGCGCAGACCGGAAATGTACTCGGCCACCGCCTTCATTTCGGCGTCGGTCATCCGGCTGGCGATGTCGGTCATCATCAGGTTCTTGCGGTCGGTGCCGGCCTTGAAGTCGGCCAGCTGCTTGGCGACGTAGCCGGCGTGCTGGCTGCCCAGGCGGGGGAACTGGTCGGGCAGGCCCTTGCCGGCGGGGCCGTGGCAGGACATACAGGCGGGCACGTGGCTGGCGGGGTTGCCGACGCGGTAGATCTTGGCGCCCAGCGGCAGCTGCGCCTTGTCGGCGGCTTCGCGGTCCTTGGGCTTCTGCTGGCTGAAGTAGGCGGCCAGGTTGCGCATGTCGTCGTCGGACAGGCCGGCGGTCATGCCCAGCATGGTCGGGTTCTTGCGCTCGCCGCTCTTGAAGGCCTTGAGCTGGCTATACAGATATTGCTGGCTCTGCCCGGCGATGGTGGGATTGGCCGCTGCGACGCTGTTGCCGTCGGCGCCGTGGCAAGCCGCGCACACGGTGTCCACGATCTGCTTGCCTTTCGCCGGGTCACCCTTGGCCACCGGAGAGGCTGCCAGCGTGGTGCCGGCCAGGGTTAGGGTTGCCATCGCCAACAGCATTTTACGTCTCATGGTCGCTCCTTTAGGGTGAGGCCCTAAAATATCTGTAAAAGTAGCAATTCCAAACCTGTTATTCTATACCAATTGATTTCAACCTTACTACCATGTCGATTTTTCAGAACGCCCGGTTTTATACCACCGTCAACCACATGAAGGACCTGCCGGCCACCCGCGCCGAGGTCGCCTTCGTCGGCCGCTCCAACGCCGGCAAGTCCAGCGCGATCAACACGCTGGCCAACCGCACCCGGCTGGCCTACGTGTCCAAGACGCCGGGACGCACCCAGCACATCAACTTTTTCGAGCTGGGCGACGAGTGCTTCCTGGTCGACCTGCCCGGCTACGGCTACGCCGAAGTGCCGGAGGCGGTGCGCGCCCACTGGGTGGAGCTGCTCGGCCGCTACCTGCAGACCCGGCAGAGCCTGATCGGCCTCTTGTTGATTATGGACGCTCGCCACCCGTTGAAGGAGTTGGATCGCAGGATGCTGGAATTCTTCCGCGTCGCCGGCCGTCCGGTGCACATCCTGTTGTCCAAGGCCGACAAGCTGTCGCGCCAGGAGCAGAACAAGGTGCTGGCCGAGGTGAAGCGGGAGCTCGCCGACTATCCGTCGGTCAGCGTGCAGATGTTCTCCAGCCTGAAGAAGACCGGCGTGGACGTGGTGGAGCAGGTGGTGAAGGGCTGGTTCGACGCCTTGCCGCCGCAGGACGACGGCATGGCGGAACTTTGAGCGGCGGGCTCCGCCTAAGCTTGCAGGTGCATCGCACCTCCCGCTTGGCTCCCTGAGCGGGGCCTGAATCGTTGCTATCCAGGCTTTGCCCCGGCTTTCTCGGCCGGGGCTTTTTATTGGGCGCGGCCGGGCGGCGGGCATGAAAAAAGGCGAAGGATGCATCCTTCGCCTTTTGCCCTGTTGCCATACGATTCGTGCGCGGAGCATCACAGACTGGTGATGACGGTCTCCACGTGCAGGTTTTCCGCGGCGCTGCGCACCGCGTCGTCGGACGAGAACGGTCCCAGGCGCACCTTGTACACGCCCTGCTGGTTGACGATGCCGAGCTTGGAGTCGTACTTGTCGTCCATCTCGTCCAGCGTCTTCTGCAGCAGCGCCTCGGCGTTGGCCAGCGTGTTGAACGAGCCCAGCTGCAGATACTTCGGATTGTCCCCGGCCTTCAGCTCCCGGCTCGCAGGCTGGGTTACCGGCTGCGCGGAGGCGGAGTAGGTGTTGTCTTCCGCCGGCCAGACGCGATCGATCGCGATCTTGGCGCTGCCCTGCTGGACGAAGCCCAGCTTGTAGGCGGCGGCGTAGGACAGGTCCATCAGGCGCTTCTTGTGGAACGGGCCGCAGTCGTTGACGCGCACCACCACCGACTTGCCGTTGGTCAGATTGGTCACCCGGGCATAGCTCGGGATCGGCAGGGTCGGATGCGCGGCGGTCATCGCGAACATGTCGTAGCGTTCGCCGGACGACGTCTTGCGGCCGTGGAACTGCTTGCCGTACCAGGAGGCACGGCCGACGGCGTGATACGGCTTTTCACGCACGTCGGGACGGAAGCTCATGCCCAGCGCCGAGTAAGGCAGGTTGGCCGACTTGATAAGCGGCTCGTCCTGCGGAACGGCGTCGGGAACCAGGCTCAGGTTGACCGGGATATGATCGGCCGGACCGTCGTTCTGGAAATAAGCTCCGTTTTTGGCAACGGACTTCTTGTTAGCCGGCGAAGCCGACTGGTTTGTGGCACTGGCCGTCTTCACGGTGGAACAGGCCACAAGCACGAGACTGACAAATAGAAGCCACAGCCATCGGAGAACAGGTTGCATAAACCTCCCTATGCTGTTGGGCCAACCTTGCGAACCGCTATACCCCCCCTTCGAAACCGAGCTGGCGCCAAGCCTCGAACACCGTCACCGCGACGGCATTGGAGAGATTGAGGCTTCTCGACTCGGGACGCATCGGCAATCGAATCCTTTGCTGCGCCGGCAGGGCAGCCAGCACATCTTGCGGCAAGCCGCGGGATTCGGGACCGAACAGAAAAACGTCCCCGGGTTGGTAGGAAATCCGGTCATGGCGCGTAGCGCCCTTGGTCGTCGCGGCGAATATCCGCCGTCCCTGAAGCGTGCGCAGACATGCGTCCCAGTCTTCGTGGACGACGACGCGGGCATACTCGTGGTAGTCGAGTCCTGCGCGCCGCAACTTGGCATCCTCAAGCGGGAAGCCCATGGGTTTGACCAGATGCAGTTCACAGCCGGTGTTGGCACATAAACGAATCACATTGCCCGTGTTGGGCGGAATTTCCGGCTGAAATAGAACAACAGTGAACATCGTTGGCAGGCTGGATTGTTCCAAGGAATCAAAATCTTGGTCAAGTTTTTGGGGAAAACGCCCGGGCAAGCACCCATGCGTCGACCCGTTTCGCGCCCTGTTTTTTCATCATTTTAGACAAGGCGGAGAGGGTTGCGCCGCTGGTGGCGACGTCGTCGACGATGGCGATGGAAAGCCCGTCGCACCGGCGTTTTACGCCGAATGCATGGCGAACGTTTCGCAGTCTTTCGGCCCGGCCGAGCGAGGCCTGCGGCAAAGTGTTGCATTTTCGCCAACACAGATTGTCCGAAAAACGGCTGTTTATTGTATCAGCGAACGCTTTGGCAAGCTCGGAACTCTGATTGAAGCCTCTTTCGGCAAGTCGTTCATTTGCCAGCGGAACGGGAATGACGAAATCGTATTTCGGGGCTTGACAGCGGGCGAATTCAGTGAGCAATCCGCACAGCGCGCCTGCCAGCTGCAGCCGCCGGCCGTACTTGTAGGCGTGGATCAGCCCGTTCAGGGGGTAGCCAAACAGGTAGGGAGCGTGTAGCGCGTCGAAGGCGGGAGGGTGGCGTTGGCAATGGCCGCAAACCGCGCCGCCGATTGTCGGTTCCGCGCAACGCGGGCAGCGTTCGTCCGGCATCCGCGGCAGCATCGCGCGGCAGTCGGCGCACAGGCCTTCCCGGGCCCGAGCGTCGCCGCAGAGCACGCAATGCTGATTAATCATTGAGCAGTTGTCAATTATTAACCTCGATATGTTTGACAGCATGTCGCCAGCCCTCCAAGATTTTGTCGCCTGCCCATCGGAGCAGGATGACGAGCCCATGGTTCGCATTGAAAATGACAAACAGTTATTGGAGCATACGATGCATTCTGCCACGATGGTGTTCAAGCGCGCGGCCACCCCGCACCCGGAAAAAGCCGAATGGAGCGTGGACGACGTGGAGGCTTTGCTGGGGCTGCCCTTCATGGAGCTGGTGTTTCGCGCCGCCGAAATCCACCGCCAGTTCTTCGACCCGACCAAGGTCCAGCTGTCGACGCTGGTGTCGATCAAGACCGGCGGCTGTCCGGAAGACTGCGGCTACTGCCCGCAGTCCGTTCATCACGACACGCCGGTGGCCGACCAGCCGATGATGACGGTGGACGAGGTGGTGGCGGCGGCGCGCCAGGCCAAGGCCAACGGCGCCGGCCGCTTCTGCATGGGCGCGGCCTGGCGCGGACCCAAGGACGCCGATCTGCAGAAGACGCTGGACATGGTGCGCGAAGTGAAGGCGCTGGGCCTGGAGACCTGCGCCACTTTCGGCCTGCTGCGCGACGGCCAGGCCGAGCAGTTGAAGGACGCCGGCCTCGACTATTACAACCATAACCTGGACACCGCGCCGGACAAGTACGGCGACATCATCCAGACCCGGGAGTACGAGGACCGGCTGGACACGCTGGGCAAGGTGCGCAAGGCCGGGCTGTCGGTATGCTGCGGGGGCATCGTCGGCATGAATGAAACCCGCCGCGACCGCGCCGGTCTGATCGTGCAGCTGGCCAATCTGGATCCGCAGCCGGAGTCGGTGCCGGTCAACAACCTGGTGCAGGTGGTCGGCACGCCGCTCGAGGGCGCCGAGCGCCTGGACTGGACGGAATTCGTGCGCACCATCGCGGTGGCGCGGATCACGATGCCGGCCAGCTACGTCAGGCTGTCGGCGGGCCGCCGCGAAATGGACGAAGCCACCCAGGCGCTGTGTTTCCTGGCCGGCGCCAACTCCATCTTCTACGGCGACAAGCTGTTGACGACCGGCAATCCGGACGTGGTGGCCGACCAATCGCTGATGGCTAAGCTGAATTTACAGCCGTTGTAAGAAACGTTAGTAATTCTGCGCTGTCAGCTTAAATGCAAACATATATATAGTATGTCGTGCCGGGGCGGGCTTGCCGCGGTTCGGCTCCTAACCCAACCAGGTACAAGCATGCGTCTACAAGATCTGTCCCCCGGCCTCGGGGAGTTGGACGAGCGCCACCGCCTGCGCAGGCGCGCGACGCTGGAGTCGCCGCAAGGCGATGAGGTCGTCATCGACGGCCGCTCCTATATTTCGTTCGCCAGCAACGACTATCTCGGCCTGGCCGACCACCCGTCGCTGGTGCGCGCGCTGCAGCAAGGCGCCGACCGCTGGGGCGCCGGCAGCGGCGCCTCCCATCTGCTGACCGGCCATACCCTCGCCCACCAGCAGGCGGAAGAGGCGCTGGCCGGCTTCGTCGGCCGCGAGGCCGCGCTGCTGTTCGGTTCCGGCTACGCCGCCAACCTGGCGGTGATCACCAGCCTGGTCGGTCGCGGCGACGCGGTGTTCGCCGACAAGCTCAACCACGCTTCGCTGAACGACGGCTGTCTGCTGTCGCGGGCCGATTTCCAGCGCTTCCGCCACAACGACCTCGCCCATCTCGAGCAATTGCTGGCGGACAGCGGCGCGCCGACCAAGCTGATCGCGGTGGACGCCGTGTACAGCATGGACGGCGACCAGGCGCCGCTGCCGGCGCTGCTGGCGCTGGCGGAGCGCTACGACGCCTGGCTGTACGTCGACGACGCCCACGGCTTCGGCGTGCTGGGCGACGGCCGCGGCTCGGCCGCCCTGCACGGGCTCGCCAGCGATCGGCTGATCTACATGGCGACGCTGGGCAAGGCCGCCGGCTTGGCCGGCGCCTTCGTCGCCGGCTGCCGGCCCTTGGTCGACTGGCTGGTGAACAAGGCGCGCACCTATATCTACACCACCGCCCAGCCGCCGGCGCTGGCGGCCGCGGTGGGCGCCAGCCTGCGGCTGATCGCCGAGGGCGGCGAACGGCGCGAGCGCCTGCGGCAACTGATCTCGCGCTGCCGGCAGCGGCTGGAGGGCACGCCTTACGCCGGCGCGTCGGCCACGGCCATCCAGCCTTTCGTCGTCGGTTCGGACGAGAACGCGGTCCGATTGGCGGAGACGCTGCGGGAACAGGGCTACTGGGTGCCGGCGGTCAGGCCGCCTACCGTCCCGGAAAACGGCGCGCGGCTGCGGATCTCGCTGTCGGCCCGGCATGAGCTTTCCCAATTGGACGCATTACTGGATCTGATGCTGCGGCCAGCGGAAAGCTGACGCGCGCGGCGGCGGACCGGCTCCGCAACCAAGCGAAAACGAGCAGGCCCGGGGCGTTTGCCCCGGGCTTTTGTCTGACTGCGGACTTTCTCGGCGTCCCGTACTACGATACTGACATGAAGAGCACGGCTGAATATCTGGAAGACCCGGAGCAGGCGGCCGATCGCGCGCTGTCGCTGTTGCAGGATCTGGGCGGCTTGAGCGCGGCGGCGGCGTGGGGGCGGAGCGGGGTGATGTGGCGGCGGCTGGCCGGCTTTGGCGACCTCGCCGGTCTGCCCGACGGCGCGGCGCTTGCCGCGGGCGAACGGCCGCCTGCCGGCGGCGCGATGGCGATGCGGGCCGGGGACGGCGCGCTGGGGTGGCTGGCCTGGCAGGGCAAGCCTCCCGGACAGATGGAAACCGTCGCCGAGCTGCTGGCCGGCCATCTGCAGTGCGAGGCCCTGCGCGCCGAGCAGGCGGCGACGCGCGTCGCCAACGAAACCATGCTGGAAATCAGCCTGCTGGCCGGCGAGTGCCCGACGCTGGACCGCTTGCTGCCCCGGCTGCACCGGCTGATGCAGCGCCTGATGGACGCCGACAATTTCTACATCGCCTTGTGCGGCGACGACCGTTCCACGCTGAGCTTCCCATTCTACGCCGACCGGCGCGAGGCCTCGCCGCCCGATCCCGAGCGCGCCTTTCCGATCGCCGGGCCCGACGTGTCGCTGACGGCCTGGCTGATCCGCGGCGGCGCGCCCATGGTGCTGACCGGCGAACGCATCGAGGCGTTGTGCCGGCAGGAGGCGCTGGCGAGGCCGGCGAATCTGCCGGCTTTCTGGATGGGCGCGCCGCTGCGCAACGCGGCGGATGAGCTGATCGGCGCGGCGGTGCTGCAGCGGTACGACGACCAGCCGCCGCTGACCTCGGCCGAGCAGCTGCTGTTCATGTTCGCCGCCCGCCACGTCGGCTTCGCGCTGGACCGCGTGCTCTACCACCGGCGGCTGGAGCGCCAGGTGGCGCTGCGCACCAGCGAGCTGGAGGGCGCCAACGCGCGCCTGCGCGCCGAGGTGGCCAGCCGCAAGCGCGCGGAGAAATTCCAGGATGTGCTGTTCCGCATCGCCGAGCTGTCGAATACCAGCCTGTCGCTGGAGGCTTTCCTCAGCGGCCTGCATCGCCTGCTGCTGGAGATGGTGGCGGCGCGCAACTGCGTGGTGGCCTTGTACGACATGGGCAGCGATCTGATCAGCTTCCCGTATTGCGCCGACGAGTACGCGCCGGCGCTGAAGCCGCGCAAGCCGGGCAAGGGCCTGATCGAGCAGGTGCTGCACAGCGGACGGCCGTTGCTGCTGGACCCGTACGGCAGCCTGCAGGGCATGGCGGCGGCGGAAGGCGCGACGCCGCCCAAGAGCTGGCTGGGCGTGCCGCTGTACTGCGACCACGAGCTGCTGGGCGTGCTGGCGGTGCAGAGCTACGACGGCGACGTGGTGTACGGCTACCGCGACCAGGAGGTGCTGGAGTTCGTCGCCAACCACATCGGCACCGCGCTGGCGCGGGTGCGCGCGCTGGAAAGCCTGCAGCACGCCTACGCCGACCTGGAGCAGCGGGTGCGCGAACGCACCAGCGAGCTGGACGCGGTCAACGCCCAGCTGGAGTTCGACAGCCTGCACGATCCGCTGACCAAGCTGCCCAACCGCAACTATTTCTCCAAGGCGCTGCGCCGCGCCTGGGACGCCTATCTCGACGGCGGCGACCGTTTCGCCGTGGTGTTCATCGACTTGGACCGCTTCAAGCTGGTCAACGACACCCTGGGCCATCTGGCGGGCGACCATCTGCTGTTCGAGGCCGGGGCCCGCATCCGTTCCTGCCTGCGCCATTACGATTTCCTGGCCCGGCTGGGCGGCGACGAGTTCGCGGTGCTGATGTTCGGCATGGACGCGGTGGACGAGTGCGAGGTCATCGCCCGCCGCATCGTCAGCGAGTTCGAGCGGCCGGTGGTCCTGGCCGGGCGCGAGGTGTTCTCCACCGCCAGCGTCGGCGTGGTGCTGGCCGACAGCGAGCACTATCACAAGGCCGACGACCTGCTGCGCGACGCCGACCACGCGATGTACTGCACCAAGCAGCAGGGCCGCCAGGGCTACACCTTGTTCAGCCACCAGCTGCGGATAGACCAGGCCGACCAGCTGGCGCTGGAAACGGAGCTCCGGCGCGCGCTGGAGGAAGAGGGCCAGCTGGTGCCCTACTACCAGCCCTTCATCGCCGCCGCCACCGGCGCGCTGGCCGGCTTCGAGACGCTGGTGCGCTGGCAGCATCCGCAGCGCGGGCTGGTGTCGCCCGGCGTGTTCCTGCCGGTGGCCGAGGAGAGCGGGCTGATCACCCGGCTGGACCGCTACATGATCAACGCCGCCTGCGCCCAGCTGCAGGCCTGGCGCGCCGAGGGGCGGGTGGGCGAGGGCATCGCGCTGCACATCAACCTGTCGTCGGCCAATTTCCGCGACCCGGACCTGGTCGGCTGGATAGGCGAGCGCATCGCCCATTACCGGCTGCCGCCGGCGATGCTGCACCTGGAAATCACCGAGAGCGCGCTGATCGACCAGCCCGAGGCCGCCGCCACCGCGATGCAGGCGCTGCACGGCCTGGGCGTCAGGCTGGCGCTGGACGATTTCGGCACCGGCTATTCGGCGCTGTCCTATCTGCACCGCTATCGTTTCGACGTGCTGAAGATAGACCAGTCCTTCGTGTTCGATCTGGACCGCAAGCAGGAGTCGGTGGCCATCGTCCGCGCCATCCTGGCGCTGGCGCGGGCGTTGGACCTGGAAGTGGTGGCCGAGGGAGTGGAGACCGCCAGCCAGTCGGCGATGCTGAAGGAGATGGGCTGCGGCATGCTGCAGGGCTTCCATTTCGCCGCCCCGGCGCCGGCCTGGGCGCTGGACTGGGACAAGCTGGCGCGCTTCGCGGAGGGGCCGGGCCGTGTGGCGTGAGTGGTCGACCCGCTTCAACCGCTGGCGCTACGACCTGTACGCGCCGGTGTACGACAAGGTGGCCCAGGGCTTCGCCCGCCATCGCCGCCGCGCGATAGGCCTGCTGAATCCGCAGCCGGACGAGCGTGTGCTGCTGGTCGGCGCCGGCACCGGGCTGGATCTGGACTTCCTGGTGCGCTGCCGCCGCGTCGCCGCGATCGACATCGCGCCGGCGATGCTGGCGCGGCTGCGCGAGCGGGCGGGCAAGCTGGGGATGGAGGTGGACGCCAGGGTCATGGACGGGCAGAGGCTGGATTTCCCCGACGGCAGCTTCGACGCGGTGGCGCTGCACCTGGTGCTGGCGGTGATTCCCGACCCGCGGGCCTGTCTGCTGGAGGTGGAGCGGGTGCTGAAGCCGGGCGGCCGGGTGGTGGTGTTCGACAAGTTCCTGGCCGACGGCAAGCGGCCGCCGCTGTGGCGGCGCGCCGGCAATGCGCTGGCCCGAGCGGTCGCCACCGACATCAACCGCCGCCTGGGCGACATCGTCGCCGTCACCAAATTGCAACCGTTTCATGACGAAGATGCCGGCTTCGGAGGTTTCCTTCGCATCGTACTCTTGCGAAAATAGCGTTTTCGCCCAATTTATCCGCACATGAATCTGTTTGTCGAAACGCTGGGCCAGGGGCCGGACGTGGTCATGCTGCACGGCTGGGGGCTGCACGGCGGCGTGTTCGCCCGCGTGGCCGAGCAACTGGCGACGCGTTTCTGCGTCCACCTGGTGGATCTGCCGGGCCACGGCGCGTCGCCGGCGCTGCCGCGCTTCGACGCCGACGCGGTGGCCGATCTGCTCGCCGCCCATTTCCCCTTGCCCGCGCAGGTGGTGGGCTGGTCGCTTGGCGGCCTGATCGCCCAGCACTGGGCCGCCCGCCATCCGGACAAGGTGAAGAGCCTGGCGCTGGTGGCCACCAGCCCGCGCTTCGTCCGCGACGAGACCTGGCCGCACGCGCAGGCGCGCGCATCCATCGAGGCGGTGGCGCAGAGCCTGGACGGCGCGTTCGAGCAGACGCTGGAGCGCTTCCTCGCCTTGCAGATGATGGGCGCCCCGTCGGCGCGCGACACGCTGAAGGCCTTGCGCGGCGAACTGTTTTCCCATGGCCGGCCGCAGGGCCTGCTGCCGGCGCTGGGGCTGCTGCTGGAGGCCGACGCGCGCGCGCTGGCCGGCCGCATCCAGTGCCCGGCCGCGCTGTTCTACGGCGCGCGCGACGCCATCACCCCGATCGGCGCCGGCCGCTGGCTGGCCGAGTCGCTGCCCGACGCCGTCCTTTATGAATTCCCGCAAGCGTCGCACGCCCCCTTCCTGTCGCATGAACAGGATTTCGTGCGCGCGCTTGCCGAGCATCTGGAAACCCAGGCATGAGTGAAGCGTTTTACACCGACAAGGCGCGCGTGCGCGCCTCGTTCGAAAAGGCCGCGGCCAGCTACGATTCCGCCGCGGTGCTGCAGCGCGAAGTCTCCGACCGCATGGCGGAACGGCTGGACTACATCAAGCACCAGCCGGCGGTGATCCTGGACGCCGGCGCCGGCACCGGTTACGGCGCGGCCGAGCTCCGGCGGCGCTATCCGCAGGCGCGGGTGATCGAGCTGGACCTGGCGCACGCGATGCTGCTGGCCTCGCGCGAGCGCGGCCGGGCCGGGGACGGCCTGTTGAAGAAGCTGTTCAAGCCCAGCCTGCCGTGGCAGATCAACGCCGATATCGAAAAACTGCCTTTGGCCGACGCCAGCGTCGACATGATCTGGTCCAATCTGACCATCCAGTGGATCAACGTGCCGGACAAGATGTTCGCCGAGCTGCGCCGGGTGCTGAAGCCGGACGGCATGCTGATGTTCTCCACGCTGGGGCCGGACACGCTGTCCGAGCTGCGGGCGGCATTCGCCGGCGTGGACGGCGCCACCCACGTCAACCAGTTCATCGACATGCACGACATCGGCGACGCGCTGATGCGCGCCGGCTTCGCCGAGCCGGTGATGGACATGGAGAAGATCGCGTTGACCTACGACGACGCCCGCGCGGTGATGCGCGACCTGAAAGCCATCGGCGCGCACAACGCCACCGCCGGCCGCGGCCGCGGCCTGATGGGCAAGCAGGCCTGGCGCAAGGTGGAAGAAGCGTACGAGCGCTACCGCCGCGACGGCAAGCTGCCCGCCAGCTACGAGGTGGTGTACGGCCACGCTTGGAAGGGCACCGAAAAAAAACTGGCCAAGATCAGCGACGACGGCCGCCAGGTGATCGAATTCGTCAAGAAAGCGCCGCGGGCCGATTGAGCGGAAACCGGCGGAGCGGAAAGGAAGCCGCTGAATGAATGTGGAAATCCGCAGCGCCCGCCGCGAAGACGCGGCGTGTCTCGCCGCCCTGTCGATACAGGTGTGGCTGAGCACCTATGCCATCGACGGCATCCGCCAGGCCTTGGCCGATTACGTGCTGACGGAATTCACGCCGGAAAAGATGGCGGCCTTGATCGCGGATCCGGCGCGCCAACTGCTGGTGATGGAGAAAGACGGCCATCTGCTGGGTTACGCGCAATTGAAACTGGATGAAGCCTGCGCCGGCTGCGACGACCCGTCGTCGGAGCTGGAGCGGCTTTACCTGGTGGAGAGGCACACTGGGCAAGGACTGGTGCGGCGGCTGATGGCGGCGGCGCGGCAATGGGCTGCAGCACAGCCCGGCCAGCCGCGTCTGTGGCTGAGCGTATGGCACGGCAACGCCCGCGCCATCGCCTTCTACCACCGGCTGGGCATGGGCATCCACGGCGAAACCCATTTCGAATTGGAGGGCGCGCGGCATCTGAATTACGTGATGCTGGATCCCGCGCCCGTTGGGGCGGCCCGAAGGCCGCCGATGTCTGAAAGACCGATGCAATCATGATTAGCAAGAGCATTTTACGTCCCGCGCTGCTGGCCGGGATCGCCTCCCTGTTGTCCGCCTGCATGACCGCCACGCCGCCGGACAGCGGCCAGGCCGCCAAGCCGCTGCCCAAACCGAAAATCGCGCTGGCGCTCGGCGGCGGCGCGGTGAAGGGCTTCGCCCACATCGGCGTGATCAAGGTGCTGGAAGGCGCCGGCATCACGCCCGACATCATCGTCGGCACCAGCGCCGGCAGCGTGGTCGGCAGCCTGTACGCATCCGGCCTCAACGGCATGCAGCTGCAGCAGCGCGCGATCGCGCTGGACCAGGCCGACCTGACCGACTGGACGCTGTCCACCAAGGGCGTGCTCAAGGGCGAGAAGCTGCAGAACTGGATCAACGCCCAGGTGGGCAACCGACCGCTGGAGAAGCTGAGCCGGCCGTTCGCCGCGGTGGCCACCGAGCTGGATTCCGGCCGCCGGGTGGTGTTCCGCGTCGGCAACACCGGCCAGGCGGTGCGGGCCTCGGCCAGCATTCCCAATGTGTTCCTGCCGGTGAAGATAGGCGGCAAGAGCTATGTCGACGGCGGCCTGGTCAGCCCGGTGCCGGTCAGCGCCGCGCGCGAGATGGGCGCGCAGTTCGTGATCGCCGTCGACATCACCGGCCGTCCCAAGGCCGGCCGCGCCACCGGCTTCCTGTCCATGCTGGACCAGAGCCTGAGCATCATGAACGGCCCGGCGCTGACGCAGGAGCTGAAACAGGCCGATGTGGTGATCCACCCGAACGTGCTGAACATCGGCGCGGCCGAATTCGAGGCCCGCAACCAGGCGATCCTGGAAGGCGAGAAGGCGGCGCAGCAGATGTTGCCGCAGATCCGCCAATTGCTGCAGCAAAAGACCCTGGCGCTGGCTAAATAAGGGAATAGGCTGGATGATGTAGGCCGCGCGCCGATGCCCGGTCCCGCATCGGCGCTTGTGAACCCATCGCTATTTGGAGTCGGCATGATCAAACTGCACGGTATCCCGCTGTCGCCTTACTACAACAAGGTGAAGATCGCCCTGCTGGAGAAGGGCGTCAATTTCCAGGAAGTGGTGGCGACGCCCTCGCAGGAGGAGGCGCTGCTGGAAAAGAGCCCGATGGGCAAGATTCCTTTCGTCGAGATCAACGGCCACCCGCTGGCCGAGTCCACGGTGATCCTGGAATGGCTGGAGGATGCCTATCCCACCGCCTCGCTGCTGCCGCCGACGCCGAACGGCCGGGCGCTGGCGCGAGAGCTGACCGCGATGCTGGAGCTGTACGTGATGCTGCCGGCCAGCCCGCTGATCCGCCACATGCTGAAGGGCACCAAGCCCGAGCCGGAGAAGTGCGAGGAAATCCGCCAGGCGCTGGCGCGCGGCATCGGCGCGGTGGCCAAGCTGGCGCAGTACCGTCCCTGGCTGGCGGGAGAGGATTTCAGCTTCGCCGATCTCAGCGCCGCCGGCATCCTGCCGGTGGTGGCGCGTTTGAGCCAGGCCTTCCTGGGCGAGGACATGACCCTGCGGCTGGAGGGCTGTGCCGATTATCTGCGCCGCTTGGGCGAGCGTCCCAGCGTGGCCAGGGTGTGGAGCGAGCGCGACGCTTCGCTGGCCGCCTTGATGGCTAGGCGCGACTGAGCGGCGCCGTCGCCATCGCGCGGCCTGGCGGCTGTTCCGCATATTGCGGGGCGGCCGCTTTTCATATGGCATTCCCGCCACAGCGGCGCGGGAATGCGCGCGCGCGGCCTTCCGCCAGTTGACAGCATCGCCGGGATAGAGCTTAAACTCCAATCAAGTGTTTGCTCTATGGTGGGCCGCAATGAAATTTCCGGTTGAACTGATTCTGCTGGCGCTGGCGCCGGTGTTCCTGCTGTTTGTCGCCTGGGAGCTGTGGCTGTTCCGGCGCCAGGGCCGGCTCGGCCTGTACCACTGGCGCGATTCGCTGTGCAGCGCGGCCTTGGGCCTGCTGCACCAGGGCGCGGACAAGCTGGCCTGGGTGCTGGTGCTGCCGCTGTACGGCTGGATCTACCAGCACCACCGCCTGTTCGATTTTTCCGCTGGCTGGCTGAGCTTCTTCCTGCTGTTCCTCGGCCAGGATTTCCTTTATTACTGGTTCCACCGCGTCAGTCACCGCGTGCGCTGGCTGTGGGCGGCGCACAGCGTCCACCATAGCTCGACGCGGATGAATTTCACCACCGCCTTCCGCCAGAGCCTGATGTATCCGCTGGCCGGCATGTGGGCGTTCTGGCTGCCGCTGGCCTGGCTGGGGTTTCCGCCCGAGCAGGTGGTGGCGGTGGTGCTGCTCAACCTGGCCTTCCAGTTCTTTGTCCATACCCAGGCCGCGCCCAAGCTGGGCTGGCTGGAATACGTGTTCAACACCCCGTCCATACACCGCGGCCACCACGCCAAGAACCCGCGCTACATCGACCACAACTACGCCGGCGTGCTGGTGGTCTGGGACCGGCTGTTCGGCACCTATGCCGAGGAGCTGGACAGCGATCCGTGCGACTACGGCACGGTGAAGCCGGTCAACAGCTTCAACCCGCTGTGGGTCAGCCTGGTGGAGTGGCGCGACATGCTGGCGGAAGCCTGGCATGCCCGGAACTGGCGCGATCGGCTGGTGCTGCTGTTCGGACCGCCGGAGGCGGCGGAGAAAGTGGCCGAGCGGCAGCGCGCCGGCGAGGCGAGGCGGGCGGCGGCCTGAGGCGCGCAAGCAAGAAGGCCCGGCGATGCCGGGCCTGGTCTTGGCGGATGAGCCGGAATCAGATCAGCAGCTTGCCGTCCTTGGCCGGCAGCGTCTTGCCCTTCGGCTTTTCGTCCATGCGCACGGTGCCGGTCTTGCCGTCCAGCGAGTAGCGCACGTTGTAGCCGACGATCTTCTCGGTCTTCACGTCCTCGGTGTTGCAGATGGTGCGGGTGCCGGCCACCTGGTCGCGCTGCTGCATGCCTTCCTGCACCCGGTTGCCGGCATAGCCGCCGGCCAGCGCGCCGATCACGGTGGCCGCCTTCTTGCCGTTGCCGCCGCCCACCTGGTTGCCGAGCAGGCCGCCGACCACGCCGCCGATCACCGAGCCGGCGATGCGGTTTTCATCCTGCACCGGCGCCTGGTGCACCACCTGCTCCTGGTGGCAGACCTGCTTGGGCTCGGTGCCCGCTTCGCGGATCGGGGTCACGCCCAGGATTCGGGCGTGGGTGGCATGAACCGGCTTCGGCTTCGGCGCCGGCTCCGCTTTGGGGACCGCGGCGGCGGCGGGCGTAGACGCCTGCGGCGCCGCTTGCGCGAGGGTGGACGAGGCCGCGCTGGGCGCGAGCGCCTGGATGGCCGGAGCGGAAGCCTGGGCCAGCGGCGCGCTGGCGACGACGGCGGTTTCCGGCTTCGACGACTTCATGGCCTGGATGCCGGCCACGCCCACCGCGCCGAGCGCGATGCCGCCGCCGAGCACGCTGGCGATCAATACCGATTGTTTCATTGTTCTCTCCCTGAGGTGACGCACTGGGTCACTCATGCCTTCGACTGAGATTATCGACAAACAGTTGCAACAGCTGTGTGTGCCATTTGTCACTGCAGGTAACCGAACGTTCGTGCCTGGGATCAGCCGGTTGGCGCGGGAAATTCGCAGCTAGATAGGCCTGATTCGGCAATTTATGGTTTGAAATTTCAAATAATGGGGAATTTTATTTTTAAAATGCAATCATTAGGCATATTTTGGGCATTTATATTGTATCCAATGGTTTGACGGCAACGCCGTGCCGATGTTTAGATGAACGCGCACCTGTCCGGGCGCGCGTTCGGCGCCCGCACCTCAACGGAGAATTCATAGTGAGCGAAGCCCACACCGGTTTGCAGCGCGAGCTGAAAAACCGCCACATCCAGCTGATCGCGCTGGGCGGCGCCGTCGGCACCGGCCTGTTCCTCGGCTCGGCCAGCGTCCTGAAGTCGGCCGGCCCCTCGATGATCCTCGGCTACGCCATCGCCGGCTTCATCGCCTTCATGATCATGCGCCAACTGGGCGAGATGGTGGCCGAGGAGCCGGTCGCCGGTTCGTTCAGCCACTTCGCCTACCGCTACTGGGGCCGCTTCCCCGGCTTTCTGTCCGGCTGGAACTACTGGGTGCTGTACGTGCTGGTGAGCATGGCCGAGCTGACCGCGGTCGGCGCCTACGTCCAGTACTGGTGGCCGCACGTGCCGGCCTGGCTGACCGCGCTGGTGTGCTTCGTCTGCATCAACGGCATCAATCTCGCCAACGTCAAATCCTACGGCGAGACCGAATTCTGGTTCGCGCTGATCAAGGTGGCGGCGGTGATCGGCATGATCCTGTTCGGCGGCTACCTGCTGCTGTCCGGCAGCGGCGGCCCGCAGGCCTCGGTCAGCAATCTGTGGAACGACGGCGGCTTCTTCCCGCACGGTGTCAAAGGCCTGTTCATGATGATGGCGGTGATCATGTTCTCCTTCGGCGGCTTGGAACTGATCGGCATGACCGCGGCCGAGGCGAACGACCCGCAGAAAACCATCCCCAAGGCCGTCAACCAGGTGATCTACCGCATCCTGATCTTCTACATCGGCTCGCTGGTGGTGCTGCTGTCGCTGTACCCGTGGAACAAGGTGGCCGCCGGCGGCAGCCCCTTCGTGATGATCTTCGAGCAGATCGGCGCCGGCTTCACCGCGCACGCGCTGAACTTCGTGGTGCTGACCGCCGCGCTGTCGGTGTACAACAGCTGCGTGTACGCCACCAGCCGCATGCTGTTCGGCCTGGCCCGACAAGGCAACGCGCCGCGGGCGCTGGGCAAGCTGGACACGCGCGGCGTGCCGGTGTACGCCACGCTGTTCTCCGCGGCGGCCACTTTCGCCTGCGTGATCCTGAACTACCTGCTGCCGGGCGAGGCGCTGGGCCTGCTGATGTCGCTGGTGGTGGCCGCGCTGGTCACCAACTGGGCGATGATCAGCCTGACCCATCTGAAGTTCCGCCGCGCCAAGGGCGGCCAGAAGCTGGTGTTCCCGTCGTTCTGGTTCCCGCTGTCCAACTGGATCTGCCTGGCCTTCATGGTGATGATACTGGGCATCCTGCTGTTCACGCCGGGCATGGCGGTGTCGGTCTACGTGCTGCCGGTGTGGCTGGGCCTGCTGTGGCTGGGCTTCCGCTTGAAGAAACCCTCGCCGGCCGAGGCCAGGCTGGCCGGAGAGAACGCCTGAGCGCGCATGCCGGGCTTGACGCCTGCGGGCGTTAACCGGCATGCTTGAGCCATGATGAAGCAGATTATTTCACTCCAGACCCAGTATGGGTGGTGGCGCGGCTAAGCCGGCGCGCCAGGGGTGTTCACATCCGCTTTCCGGGCCGCCGTCATGGGCGGCCTTGTTGTATCCAGCTTTTTATCCCCATGCGGCGGCAAACTGTTCCAACTCAGGAGTTGTCATGCCACGCACGCAATGGGGTTCCCGCCTCGGTTTCATTCTGGCTTCGGCCGGCGCCACGGTGGGCCTCGGTTCCATCTGGAAATTCCCCTATGTCACCGCCATGAATGGCGGCGGCGCCTTCCTGCTGGTCTATCTGGCCTTCACCTTCACCCTGGGGCTGGCCTTGCTGCAGGCCGAGCTGGCGCTGGGCCGCGCGGCCGGCTGCGGCGCGGTCGGCGCGTTCTCCCGGCTGGGCTCGCCGCGCTGGAAGCTGCTGGGCTACGGCGGCGTGCTGTGCTGCTTCCTGATATTTTCCTTTTACAGCGTGGTCGGCGGCTGGACGCTGGGCTATCTGCTGCGCGCGCTGGACGGCCGGGTGATGAGCGATGACGCGGGCGCGCTGGCCGCGCTGTTCGGCCAGTACGTCGGCGATCCTGCCGAGGCGCTGCTGACCCACGCGCTGTTCGCCGGCCTGACGCTGCTGGTGGTGGCGGGCGGCATCCAGAAGGGCATAGAGCGCGCCGGCAAGCTGCTGATGCCGCTGCTGTTCCTGCTGATGCTGGCGCTGATCGTCCGCGCCGTGACGCTGCCCGGCGCGATGGCCGGGGTGGCGGCGCTGTTCCGCCCCGATTTTAGCCGGCTGACGCCGGGCATGCTGGTGGAGGCGCTGGGCCTGGCCTGCTTCTCGTTGTCGGTGGGCGCCGGCTGCATGTTGGCTTACGGCTCCTACCTGGGGCCGGGCACCCGGCTCGGCAATTCGGCGCTGTGGGTGACCGGGCTGACCGCGCTGACCTCGGTGCTGGCCGGCTTGATGATCTTTCCCGCCATCTACGCCTTCGGCCTGAATCCGCAGGCCGGCCCGGGCCTGACTTATATGGTGATGCCGGTGGTGTTCAACCATCTGCCCTACGGCCAGCTGTTCGCGACGGCCTTCTTCGCGCTGCTGCTGATGGCGGCGCTGACCTCGGCGGTGTCGCTGCTGGAGGTGGTGGCCATCCTGCCGATAGACGAATTCGGCGTCGGCCGGCGCCAGGCCACGCTGGCGGTGACCGCGCTGGCCTTCCTGGCCGGCGTGCCGGCGGCGCTGTCCTTCGGTCCGCTGGCCGATTGCAAGCTGTTCGGCCGCACCGCGTTCGAGCTGATGGACTACGCCGCGTCCAATGTGCTGCTGCCTTTGGGCTGCATTGGCACCGCGCTGTTCGCCGGACGGGTGGCGTGGCCGGCGGTGCGCGACGAGCTGCGGCTGTCCGCGCCGGCGGCGACGCTGATGCGCGGCGCCTGCCGCTGGCTGGCGCCGCTGCTGATAGGCCTGGTGCTGGCCTACAACCTATAGCAGCCAGCGCAGCGCGCCGTAGACGGCGAAGCTGACCACGATGGCCAGCAGCGTCTTGCCGTTTTTCCAGGCGACGGCGATGGCGACGATGGTGCCGACAAGGTAGGCGTTATGCCAGGACAGGTCGATGCTGCCGGCCGGCGCCAGCGCCATCGGCGCCACCAGCGCCGACAGCACCGCCGCCGGCACGTAGTGCAGCGCGCGGTTCAGCCAGCCGGGAAACGCCAGCCGCTGGCCGAAGACCAGGAAGCTGGCGCGCACCGCCAGCGTGGCGGCCAGCATGCCGGCGATGGCCGCCCAGTGTTGCCATCCGTTCATGCGGCCTCCCGTTTCTGTCCGCGTTCAACCATCATGCCGGCGGCGACGCCCGCCAGCGCGGCCAGCATCAGATCCAGCTTGTACGGCAGGCCGCGCGCCAGCAGCGCCACCGCGCCGGCCGCCAGCGCCGCCGCCAGCGTCGGCCGCTTTTTCAGCTGCGGCGCGACGATGGCGGCGAAGGTGGCCACCATCGCGAAATCCAGCCCCAATCGGTCCAGTCCCGGCACCGAGCGGCCCAGCGCCACGCCGGCCAGCGTCCACAGCTGCCAGTTCAGATACATGGACAGCGACGATCCCAGCCAGTACCACTGGCCGCCCTCGGCGCCCAGGCTGCGAAAGCGGTGCTCGACCACGGCGAAGGTCTCGTCGGTGAGCCAGAACGCCAGCGGCCAGCGCCAGGCCAGCGGCCATGGCCGCGCGTAGGGCAGCAGCGTGGCGCTGTACAGCGCGTGGCGCAGATTGACGACGAAGGTGGTCAGCCAGATCACCGGCAAGGCGGCGCCGGCGGAAACCAGGCTGACGGCGATGAACTGCGAGGAGCCGGCGAAGACCAGCAGCGACATCGCCGCCGTCGCGGCGGGCGACAGGCCGGCGGCGATGGCCAGGGTGCCGAAGATCAGGCCGAAGGGCGCGGCGCCCACCATCATCGGGACGGTGTCGCGCGCGCCGTCCAGCAGCCAGCGGCGGCGGTCGGGCAAGGAGGGCATGGCGGAATCCTGCGTGCGGCGGGGCCGGACATCGGCCCCCTGTCGCTGATGATGGCGCAGGCCGTCCGGCCTGTCTTGAACGATTTTGCGGGCGGTTCAGCCGGCGCGCGCGCCCACGGCCTTCTGATAGGCGGCCGGCGTGACGCCCAGCGCCTGCTGGAACGCGCGGGTCAGGTGCGGCTGGTCGGCGAAGCCCAGCTCCAGCGCCGCCGCGCCGGGGCGCATGCCGGCGGCCAGCAGCTTGCGGGCGCGCGCCACCCGCAGCTGGTTGCGCCAGGCTACCGGCGGCAGCCCGGTTTCGCGCTTGAATTGGCGGCACAGCTGCCAGGGCGACAGGCCGACCGCCGCCGCCAGTTGTTGCAGCGAGTGATTGGCGGCGGGATCGTCGGCCAGCATCTGCCTGACGGTCTCCACCGCGGTGGGAGCCGACGCTTGCTCGTCCGGCTGCAGCCGCATGTATTTGACCAGTACCTCGCTGAACACTGCGGCCAGCGCCGACTCGCGCCGCAACGCGTCGTGGCTGTCGCGCAGCAGCAGGTGCAGGCCGTCCAGCCGGCCCGCCAGGCCGGGATCGACCACCACGGTGTCGCGGAAATAGGGCAGGCCGGCCTTGCCGTTCAGGTCGGCGGCCAGGCCGCCTATCATGTCGACGCCGGGATAGAAGCCGCGATAGGCCCAGCCGTTTTCGTGGGCGGTTTCGCCGGTGTGCACCTCGCCGGGATTGATCAGCACCAGCGCGCCGACGCCGGCGCGGTGCAGGCCGCCGCGGTGGCGGTAGGACTGCGCGCCCAGGGTCAGCGTGTTGACGACGAATTCTTCGTGGAAATGGGGCGGGAAGGTCCGCTCGGCGTATTGCGCGTCCAGGCATTCCAGCGCGCCGAGGTCGTCGGCGCGGAACAGTTCGGAACGTTCTTGGGCGGGAGCGGGCATGGCGGAACGGATAGCGGGACTATCCGTTCATTGTGGCAGAAATGGGGTTCGCGCGCGCGGCGCTCAAGAGCCGGCCATGAAGGTGCGGATGCCGGAGCCGACGAACTGCACGCCGATGCAGATCAGCAAGAAGCCCATCAGCCGGGTCATCACCTCGCGGCCGCCGCGGCCCAGCCGCTCCGAGATCAGCAGCGACGACTTCAGCGTCAGCCACATGCCGACGCAGGTCAGGCCGATGGCGGCGAAGGTCATCGCGAAGGCCAGCGCCTTGGCCGGCAGCGTGGAGAGCTCCGCGATCTCGGTGGAGATGCCGATCACCACCGCGATGGTGCCCGGACCGCTGATGCCGGGCATCGCCAGCGGGAAGAAGGCGTAGTCCTCGCGTTCGCCCGACTGTCTGGGCGCCTGGCCCGGATCCTGCGACAGGAACAGCATGCGGTAGCCCAGCACCGCCACCACGAAGCCGCCGGCGATGCGCAGCGCGCCGTAGGAAATGCCGAAGGCGGCCATGATCAGGTTGCCGGCCAGCAGGCTCACCGCCATGATGGCGGCTGCGAACACGCAGGCGCGGCGGGCTTGTGAGTCGCGGTGCGAGTCGCTCATTTCGCGGGTCAGCGTGATGAACAGCGGAATCTTGGACAGCGGATTGGTGATGGTGATCAGGCTGAGCAGACCGCCGAACAGGAATTGCAGCGACAGGGTTTTGAACATGGTGTTGAGGCCGGGTATCTAGCCCGCAGATTGTAGAGGCTTACGTTGCGGCGGGGTAGCCGGGGACTGCGCTTTAGACCGGCGGCATGGCGAGGTGTGGCGGGAGGCCGACGGATGCGGCAATTTGTCGCGTTCGCCGGCCCGCGCGGCGTGCTAGAGTGAGAGCCATTTTCAATTGGAGACTCCGCGATGAAACGTTTCGCCGCCGCCCTGCTCGGCCTGTGCCTGTCCGGCCTGGCCGCCGCCCATTCCTTCCAGCTGGGCGCCATCCAAATCGGCCATCCGTGGAGCCGCGCGATGCCGGCGGCCAGCCAGACCGGCGGCGTCTATCTGTCGCTGGAGAACCAGGGCAAGGCCGAGGACAAGCTGGTGTCGGCCAGCACGCCGCGCGCAGAGCGCGCCGAAGTGCATACCCACGTCAACGACAACGGCGTGATGCGGATGCGCAAGGTGGAGGGCGGCGTGGCGGTCGCGCCGGGCCAGACCGTCAAGTTCGCGCCGGGCAGCTACCACATCATGCTGCTGGGCCTGAAGCAGCCGCTGAAGGCAGGCGACCGCTTTCCGCTGACGCTGAGCTTCGAGAAGGCCGGCCAAGTGGAAGTGCAGGTGGTGGTGCAGGACGGCGCCGGCGACCACGCGCACTGATAGCGCTACCAAGCGATATCCGCAGCAGCTTGCCGCCGTTGTCGGCGCAAGCTGCTGTTTTTTTTGGCAATGGCCAGCGTTGCGCCGAAGTGACATGGTGCTTTGCAGCAACGTCGCCGCCGACCGTTCCGGGCTTTACAGTCCGGGTCCGGCTGGGCACACTGGCCCGAGCAACACGGTTTGAACAAGACGACATCCGCGACGCCGGCCCCCGACTCGGCACTGCGCCAAGTCTGCCAAATACAAGAGAAACGATGGAGGAGAGGGTGCTCCGCACCCGAACAATACGCTGCAAACAGGGGGTCGGCGCCATTTTTTGCGTTATGCTGTCGTTTTGTACCCGTGTTCGTCTTTCCATCATGAATCCGTCCGCCCCTCCCGCTTCCCTGCCCCGCGTCGTCATCCATTACTGCACCGGCTGCCGCTGGCTGTTGCGCGCCGGCTGGCTGGCCCAGGAACTGCTGACCACTTTCGAGAAAGAGCTGGCCGAGGTGGCGCTGCGTCCCGGCAGCGGCGGCGTGTTCCGCGTCGAGGTCGACGGCGAGCTGCTGTGGGACCGCAAGGCGGAAGACGGCTTTCCCGAGCTGAAAATCCTCAAGCAGCGGCTGCGCGACCGCATCGCGCCGGACAAGGCGCTGGGGCACAGCGACCGTCCCTGAGCGCCGCGATGAACGCCCCGCAACGCAAGATCATCCACGTCGATTGCGACTGCTTCTACGCCGCGATCGAAATGCGCGACGACCCCAGCCTGCGCGACGTGCCGCTGGCGGTGGGCGGCCGCCCGGAGACGCGCGGCGTGGTCGCCACCTGCAACTACATCGCGCGGCGCTACGGCGTGCATTCGGCGATGTCGTCGGCGCGCGCGCTCAGGCTGTGCCCGGAACTATTGATCGTGCCGCCGGACATGGCGCGCTACCGGCTGGCCAGCCAGCAGATCATGGCCATCTACCAGCGCTACACCGAGGTGATCGAGCCCTTGTCGCTGGACGAGGCTTATCTCGACGTCACCGGCCAGCCGCATGAGCGGGGCAGCGCCACGCTGATGGCCGAGGCGATACGCCGCCAGATCCGCGACGAGGTGGGCATCACCGCGTCGGCCGGCATCGCGCCCAACAAGTTCCTGGCCAAGGTGGCCAGCGACTGGAACAAGCCGGACGGCCAGTATCTGATCCGCCCGCGCGACATCGACGCCTTCGTCGCCGTGTTGCCGGTGGAGAAGATACACGGCGTCGGCCGCGTCACCGCCGAGCGGCTCCACCGGCTGGGCATACGCAGCTGCGGCGATCTCAGGCGCTGGTCGCCGGCCGACCTGTTCCGCCATTTCGGCAGCTTCGGCGAGCGCCTGCTGGCATTGGCGCACGGACGCGACGAGCGGCCGGTGTCCACCGACCGCAGCCGCAAGACGATCAGCGTCGAGGAGACTTACGCGCAGGACCTGCCCGACCTCGCCAGCTGCCTGTCCAAGCTGCCGGAGCTGGTGGACCGGCTGCAGGCGCGGCTGGCGCGCAGCGGCAGCCCGGCATTCAAGGGCTTGTCGGTGAAGCTGAAGTTCGACGATTTCAGCCAGACCACGGTCGAGCAGCCGGGCTACGCGCTGTCGATGGCGGCCTTCGGCCAGCTGCTGCGCGCCGGCCACGCGCGCGGCGCGCGGCCGGCGCGGCTGCTGGGCGTGGGCGTGAAGCTGGCCGACGATTTCGATCTGCCGCGCCAGCTGCGGCTGTTTGGCCGCGACGGCCGGCCGCTGCCGGACAGCGCGCCGCCCGCCGAGGCGCCGCCGGGCGGGCCGGAGGCCGACTCGGCGGCCTAGCGCTCAGGGCGTCGGCTGGCCCGCGGCCGGCTTGGCGGCGAAGTCGCCGGCGTAGGCCTGGGTCAGCAGCTCCGGCTTCAGATACTTGCGCAAGGCGGCGTTGACGTCGTCCACCGTCAGCCTGTCCAGCGTCGCCAGCCGTTCCTGGGTGAAGGCCATGGTGCGGCCCTGCCACAGCTGGCGCTGCAGCAGATCGCTGAGCGGGCCGTCCTGGGCCAGCGCCACCTGGTAGGTCCGCAGCAGGCCTTGCTTCGCTTCCGCCAGCTCCTGGGCGGTGACGCCGTCGCGCAGCAGCCGCGCCAATTCCTCGGCCACGCCCCGCTTGAGCTTGTCCAGGTTCTGCGGGGCGAAGATCGCGCCCATCCGCCACGCGCCCACCTTGCCGAAGCTGGCGGCGTCGACGCCGCTGCCGGCGCCGTAGCTGATGCCGTCCTGCTGGCGCAGCCGGGTCAGCAGCCGCGATTGCGCGCCGCCGCCCAGTATCTCGTTGGCCAGCAGCAGCGCCGGGTAGTCGGGCGAATCGTCGCTGATGGCCAGCGGCAGCGAGGCGCTGTAGACCGCGTTGGCCTTGTCCGGCGTGGCGACGGACAGGCTGGCCGGCTTGGGCGGCGGCAGCAGGCCGTCGACGCGGCGGTAGGCGGCCTTGCTGTTCCAGCGGCCGAACAGCTGGTCCAGCCGAGCGCGGACGGCGGTGTCGTCGAAATCGCCGACCAGCGCCAGCTGCGCGTGGCCGGCGCCGTAGAACTGCTGGTGGAAGCGCTTGAGCGCGTCCAGCTTCACCCCGGCGATGTCGCGGTAGGATTCGTCCAGCGTCGGGCTGTAGCGGATGTCGTCTCTGGCGTAGGCGTTCAGCTGCTGGCTGACGGCCTGGCCGGCCAGCGCCTGCGGCTCGCCGCGCGAGGCGTCGATGCCGGCCAGCGCCTGGCGCTTCAGTTGCTCGAACTCGTCGGCGGGGAAGGCCGGCTGCTGCAGCAGCTCGGCGATCAGATCGAGCAGCGCCGGCAGGTTCTGGCGCGTGGTCTTGAAGCGCACCTGCAGATCCTGGCCGTCCTGGCCGATGTCCAGGCTGGCCTGCAGCGCGTCCAGCTGGTCGGCGATGGCCGCGCGGCCGAGCTTGCGGCTGCCCCGCTCCAGCATGTTGGCGGCCAACTCGGCCGTCGCGGCCTGGCCGCGCAGGCTGTCGGCGTCGCCGAAGGAGAAGCTGAACGCCCCGTGCACGGCATTGCCGCGGGTCTGCTTGGCCAGCAGCGCGAACTCGGCGCCGTTGGCGAGCCGGCCGCGACGGGTGCGGGCCTCGATATTGGCCGGGCTGGCGTCGAAGGCTTCGCCGGCGGCGACGGCGGCCTTGCCCTGGTAGCCCTTGATCATCGCGGCCACGTCCGGAACCGGCGGGATGACGGCGCGGTCGGGCTGGGCGGTGGGAATGAACTGGCCGTAACTGCGGTTGCTGGGCTTGAAGTAGTTCTCCGCCGCCCGCTGCACGTCGGCGACGGTCAGCGCCTCGATGCGGTCGCGCTGCAAGAAATACAGCCGCCAGTCGCCCTGGGCGATGGATTCGGACAGCTGCACCGCCAGCCGCTGCGGGTCGTTCAGCGTTTGGTCGATGTCCTTCAAGAGCGCGGCCTTGGCGCGCTTGAGCTCGGCGGCGGTGATGGGCTTGGCGCGGATGGCCTCGACGCTGGCCTGCAGAATGGGGCGGACCTCGGCCAGGCTCTGGCGCTTGGACAGCTCGGCCATGAACAGGATGTAGCCGGGCTCGGCCAGCTCGAACGGCATCGCGCTGACGCCGACCGCCTTGTGGGCGCGGACCAGGCTCTGGTACAGGCGGCCGTTGGGCGTGTCGGCCAGGATCACCGCCAGCGCCTGCAGCGCGGCGCTGTCCGGGTGGCTGCTGGCCGCGGTGCGGTACAGCGTCGCGGCCAGCTGGGTGTCGCCGACGCGGCGCACGGTGACTTCGCGCTCGCCGTCGCGCTGCGGCTCCTCGGTCCAGGTGGGGACCAGTTCGCGCTGCGGGCGCGGGATCTTGCCGAACACCGCCTCGATCCGCGCCAGCGCGCGCGCGGGGTCGAACTTGCCGCTGACCAGCAGCACCGCGTTGTCCGGCTGGTAGTACTTGCGGTAGAAAGCCTGCAGGTTTTCGATGCGCACCTTCTCCACGTCTGAGCGCGCGCCTATCGTGCTGTGGCCGTAGTTGTGCCAGTCGAAGGTGATCGCCGACAGCTGCTTCCACAGCACGTTGGCCGGATTGTTCTCGCCTTGCTCCATCTCGTTGCGCACCACCGAGAACTCGGTGTCCAGATCGCTTCTGGCCACCTTGCTGTTGACCATGCGGTCGGCCTCCATCGCCAGCGCCCAGTCCAGGCTGGCCGGGTCGGCGGGGAAGGTTTCGTAGTAGTTGGTGCGGTCGAAGAAGGTGGAGCCGTTGAACTGCATGCCGCGCTTGGACAGCTCGGACATCAGGTTGCCGCTGGTGGGCGTGCCCTTGAACAGCATGTGTTCCAGCAAATGGGCCATGCCGGTTTCGCCGTAGCCTTCGTGCCGGCTGCCGACCAGATAGGTCAGGTTGACGGTGGTGGTGGGCTTGGAGTCGTCCGGGGCCAGCAGCACGCGCAGGCCGTTGGCCAGCCGGTATTCGCTGATGCCCTCGACACTGGCGTAAGGCAGCGTCTGCGCGCGCTGGACGGCCGGCGCGGCGGTTTCGGCGTGGATGGGCAGCGCGGGCGACAGGGCCAGCGCCAGCAGCAGGCTCAGGGTCTTCAGTCTCATGGATTAGCTTGCGTTTCCTTGCGGGATGGAAGGCGGTCCGCTTGACGATGCCGCAGCGGCGTTGGCGGCGTCAAGCCGCGCGCGGCGGATGGACAAACCGGCCTGCTTGGGCAGGCCGGCTCGGCAAGGGTTCCGGAGCGGGGCGCTCAGCGCCGCAGATTGCTGATGCCCATCAGCATGCCCATGCCGATGAACAGCGTGACCGAGGCGGTGCCGCCGTAGGACATGAAGGGCAGCGGCACGCCGACCACCGGCAGGATGCCGGACACCATGCCCATGTTGACGAAGGCGTAGACGAAGAAGGACATGGTGATCGATCCGGCCATCAGCCGGCCGTACAGCGTCTGCGCGCTGGCGGTGATCATCATCGCCCGGCTCAGGATCAGCAGGTAGAGCGTCAGCAGCACCGCGTTGCCGGCCAGGCCGAACTCTTCGGAATAGACGGCGAAGATGAAGTCGGTGGTGCGCTCCGGGATGTAGTCCAGGTGGGTCTGGGTGCCGTTGAGCCAGCCCTTGCCCCAGGGGCCGCCGGAGCCGATGGCGATCATCGACTGGATGATGTGGTAGCCGGTGCCCAGCGGGTCGGTGGTGGGGTCGATCAGGGTCAGCACCCGCTTGCGCTGGTAGTCGTGCAGGTGGTTCCAGACGATGGGCAGGCTGGCGGCGGCCATCACCGCGCCGGCCAGAATGACTTTCCACGGTAGGCCGGCGAAGAACAGCACGAAGAAGCCGGCGGCGGCGATCAACAGCGCGGTGCCGAGGTCGGGCTGTTTCAGCACCAGGCCCACCGGCACCAGCATGATGGCGGCGGCGATCAGGTAGTGCCACCAGCGCAGCGACAGCTCGTACTTCTGGAAGAACCAGGCCAGCATCATCGGCAGCGCGATCTTCAGGATCTCCGACGGCTGGATGCGGGTGACGCCCAGGCTCAGCCAGCGGGTGGAGCCGTTGACGGTGATGCCCTTGAAATGCACCGCGATCAGCAGCAGCACGCCGATGACGTAGATGGGCGGCGCGAAGTTCATCACGCTCTGCGGCCGCATCCGCGCGATCACCCACATCACGGTCAGCGCCATCGCGGTGTAGATCAGCTTGTTGTCTATCTTGTCGAAGGACTGGTTGTTGGCGGAGTACAGCAGCACCATGCTGACCGCGAAGATCAGGCCGAGGAACAGCATCAGCCAGCCGTCCAGCGGCTCTTTTATCTGCTGCCAGATGTGCTTAATCAGCGGCGTCTTCACGTACGTCTCCGTTTTCCATCGGCACGGTCTTGAGCATGCCGGCCAGGTCGTTGCGCACCTTGCCGGTCAGGTAGAAGTCGAACAGGCCGCGCGCCACCGGCGCGGCGGCGGCGGCGCCGAAGCCGGCGTTCTCGACGATGATGGCCACCGCGATCTTGGGCTGCTCCACCGGCGCGAAGGCGATGAACCAGCTGTGGTCGCGGTACTGCTCGGCCAGCGCGGCGGCGTTGTATTTGGCGCCCTGCTTGATCGCCACCACCTGGGCGGTGCCGGTCTTGCCGGCCATCGTGTACTGCAGGCCGGCGCCGACGCGGGCGCCGGTGCCGGAGATCATCACGTTGCGCATGCCTTCCTTGATGTAGTCGAAGTATTCCTTCGGGTAAGGCAGCTGCCGAATCGGCTGCGGCTCGATCTGGCGGGATTTTCCGGTTTTGGAGTCCACCACCTGCTGCACCAGGTGCGGTTTGAACACCTGGCCGCCGTTGGCCATGATGGCGGTGGCGTTGGCCATCTGCAGCGGGGTGTAGGCGTTGAAGCCCTGGCCGATGCCGATGCTGACCACATCGGCCGGATACCAGCGCCGCACCTCGGGCTTGTAGCGGGCGAAACGCTTGGCCTTCCACTCCTTGGAGGGCAGCACGCCGGTGGCCTCGCCGTCCAGGTCGATGCCGGTCTTGCTGCCCAGGCCGAAGGAGCCGACCACCGGGTGGATCTTGTCTATGCCCATGTCCCAGGCCAGCTTGTAGAAGAAGGTGTCGCTGGACACGGTGATCGCGCGCTGCAGGTTGACCATGCCGTTGCCGCTCTTCTTGCTGTCGCGGAACTGGTGGCTGGAGCCGGGCAGCGTGAAGTAGCCGGGCGCCGGACGGATGTCGTGCATGCCTATGCTGTGGGTGTTCAGCGCGGCCATCGCCATGAAGGGCTTGAAGGTGGAGCCGGGTGGATAGGTGCCGCGCAGCGCGCGGTTGATCAGCGGCTTCTGCCAGTCGGTGTTCAACGCGGTCCAGGTCTGGGTGTCGATGCCGTCGATGAACAGGCTGGGATCGAAACCCGGCTTGGACAGGAAGGCCAGCACGCCGCCGGTGTTGGGGTCGATCGCCACCAGCGCGCCGCGGCGGTCGCCGAACAGCTTGTCGGCCATTTCCTGCAGCCGGATGTCCAGCGCCAGCTTCAGCGTGTTGCCGTTGACCGGCGGCGTGCGGCGCAGGCTGCGCACCGCGCGGCCGCCGGAGTCGGTTTCCATCTCCTCGAAGCCCACCTGGCCGTGCAGGTCGTCCTCGTACACCGCTTCCAGGCCGGTCTTGCCGATGTAGTTGGTGCCCTTGTAATTGGTGGTCTTGTCTTCCTCTTCCAGCCGCTCCTTGTCCTTCTGGTTGATGCGGCCGATATAGCCCAGCACGTGGCTGGTCATCTCTTTATACGGATAGTCGCGGAACAGCCGCGCCCTGACCTCGACGCCGGGCAGCTCGAAGCCATGGGCGGCGACGCGCGCGGCTTCGTCGTCGGTCAGCTTGACCTTCAGCGGAATCGCCTCGAAGGTCTTGCTCTCGGCCAACAGCTTCTTGAACAGCTTTTCGTCGCGCGGGCTGACGTCGGCCAGCGTCTTCAGCTTGGCGATGGTGGCGGCGAGGTCGGAAATCTTGCTTGGCGTCAGCTCCAGCGTGTAGGCGGAGTAGTTCTGCGCCAGCACGATGCCGTTGCGGTCCAGGATCAGGCCGCGGTTGGGCAGAATGGGCACCAGCGAGATGCGGTTGTTCTGCGCCAGCGTCGAGAAATGGTCGTGCTGCAGCACCTGCAGCCAGACGAAGCGCGCGAGCAGGATGAGGAACATCAGGATGATCAGCGCGTAGGCGATGACCAGCCGCAGCTCGAACTGGGCCTCTTCGGACTGCGGGTTCTTGAAACGGGACGGGCGGCGCATGGGTCAGTCGAGTTTCATGCCGTGTGTTGGCGGTAGGGGATCAGCATCAGCTTGGTCAGCAGCGGCCACAGCAGCGCGCCAATCAGGGGCGGCAGGAAGTAGCTCCAGCCGACGAAGGCGGAGCCGGTCAGCATCCGCACCACCACCATGATCAACTGGTTGGTCAGCATCAGGCCCAGCACCACCAGCGCCTGCTGGCCCAGGTTGAACATCACCAGCTGGCGCTGGCGGCTCAAGGCCAGGAAGGCGGTCACCGAGTAGGCCAGCGCGTGCTGGCCGAACAGGCCGGCGGTGGACACGTCGGCGATGATGCCCATCAGGAAGGCGATGCCGATGTTGACGCGGCGCGGCTGGTTGATCACCCAGTACAGGATCAGGAGGCCGATGAAGTCGGGCAGCCAGCGCGTGCTGCCGTGCGGCAGCGGCACCAGCTCGATCAGCACGGCGATCACGAAGGTGGTCAGGATGAAGCGGCGCTTGACCGGCTTGAGCAGTTCCTTGGGACGGTCCAACGACATCTGGGCTTACTCCTCGTCGGCGGACTTCTTGCCGCCCTTGGTCTTCTTCTCCGGCAGCGGCGGCGGTTCCGCCGGGCGCGGGCGCGTTTCCTTGGCCTGCAGCACCAGCACGTAGCGGGTCTGCTGCACGCCGGACAGCGGCAGGGTGCTGACGCGGGTGAAGGCGGCGCCGGCATTGCGGTCCACCTTGCTCACCACCGCCACCGGGATGCCTTCCGGGAACACCCCGTCCAGGCCGGAGGTGACGATGCGGTCGTTTTCCTTGACGTCCGAGCTCTGCGGCAGGTAGCGCAATTCGATGCCGCCCCCATAACCATAGAGGATGGCGCGCTCGCCGGTGCGGGCGATCATCACCGGCACCATCTGGTTCTTGTCGATGATCAGCGTCACTTCGGCGGTCAGCGGCTGCACGCGGGTCACCTGGCCCAGCAGGCCGCGCGAATCCACCACCGGCTGGCCGGCTTGCAGCTTGGCGTCGTCGCCCTTGTCGATGATGATCTTGTACGAGAACGGGTCGCGGCCGGTGTACAGCGTCTCGGCGATCTGGGCGGAGTCGTCGCGCTGGGCGCGGATGCCGTTCAGCTGGCGCAGCTGGTTCAGCTCGCGCTCCAGCGTCTGCAGCCGGCCCAGCTGGGCCGCCATCTGCAGCTGCTTCTCGCGCAGCGCGGTGTTTTCCTGCTTCAGCTCGGCCTGCGAGGTCAGGTAGTCGCCGGCGTGGCGCACCGCCTGCGCCGGCATGTTGACCGCGCGCTGCACCGGGTACAGCGCCAGCGACAGCGCCTCGCGCGCCTGTTCCATCAGGCCGTAGCGGCTGTCGCCGATCAAGAGCGCGATGGACGCGACCACGCTCATGGCCAGGCGCGCAGCCGGCGGCGGCCCGGAGCGGAAGAAGCTAGGGGTGTTGGCGAAATCCATGGCCACAGCCACCGCGCCTTGACGGCGCGGCGTTCGCTCGGTTTAGTTCGTTGCTGGAAGTTTAAGGCACGTTGGTGAAAATGGTGCCGATCTTGTCCATTTTTTCCAGCGCCTTGCCGGAGCCGCGCACCACGCAGGTCAGCGGTTCCTCGGCCACGAACACCGGCAGGCCGGTCTCTTCCGCCAGCAGGCGGTCGATGTCCTTCAGCAGCGCGCCGCCGCCGGTCAGCACCATGCCCTTCTCGGCGATGTCGGCGCCCAGTTCCGGCGGGGTCTGCTCCAGCGCGATCTTCACCGCGGAGACGATCTGGTTCAAGGGCTCGGTCAGCGCTTCCAGGATTTCGTTGGAAGACACGGTGAACGCGCGCGGAATGCCTTCGGCCAGGTTGCGGCCCTTGACTTCCATTTCGCGCACCTCGGCGCCCGGGAAGGCGGAGCCGATGGTTTTCTTGATTTCCTCGGCGGTGGTTTCGCCGATCAGCATGCCGTAGTTGCGGCGGATGTAGTTGATGATGGCTTCGTCGAACTTGTCGCCGCCGACGCGCACCGAGTTGGAGTAGACCACGCCGCCCAGCGAGATCACGCCCACTTCGGTGGTGCCGCCGCCGATGTCCACCACCATGGAGCCGGTCGGCTCCTCCACCGGCAGGCCGGCGCCGATCGCGGCGGCCATCGGCTCCTCGATCAGCTCGACGCGGCGCGCGCCGGCGGCCAGCGCGGAGTCGCGGATCGCCTTGCGCTCCACCTGGGTGGAGCCGCAGGGCACGCAGATCACGATGCGCGGGCTGGCGGCGAAGAAGCGGTTCGGGTTCACCTTCTTGATGAACTGCTTCAGCATCTGTTCGGTGACGGTGAAGTCGGCGATCACGCCGTCCTTCATCGGGCGGATGGCCTGGATGCTGCCCGGGGTGCGGCCCAGCATGCGCTTGGCTTCCAGGCCGACGGCCAGGATGGACTTTTTGTTGGTCGGCGCGTCGTTGTGGATGGCGACGACCGAAGGCTCGTCGAGGACGATGCCCTTGCTGCGCATGTAGATCAGGGTGTTGGCGGTGCCGAGGTCGATGGCGAGGTCGTTGGAGAAGTATCCGGTCAGCGAACGAAACATTGGGCGGTCCTGGTCAGTTTTCGTCAGTGGCGGACGCCGGCGGCGTCCGTAAAAATCCAGTTTAATCTGTGGCAGGCCCGTTTCCCCGCCTTTTTATCAGGCGTGGCAACTATTCACTGTTTTCAGCGTTGCGCACGGGCGTTTTGTCGCGCCGATGCGGGGAGCGTCAAACAGTTGTTGCCGGTCTTTCCCGGCGGCGGATCCGGCCTGCGTCTGCTGGCCCCGGCGCAGGCTCCCGGAGGGGCGGAAAATGCCCCCGGAATGCGTCGCGGCGCAATGTCGATCTTGGGAGAATCAAACGGGGTATGATACCCTATAAAGCTTGAAATATTAAAGGTTTTAACGAGGAAACCATGTCGCTGACGCATCAGGATGTCGCACGGATCGCCAAGCTTGCCCGCATCAACGTGAGCGAGGCGGAAATCGCCGCCACGGCGGACCAGCTCAACAATATTTTCGGCCTGATCGAAAAGATGCAGGCCGTCGACACCGCCGGCATCGAGCCGATGGCGCATCCGCAGGATGTTTCCCTGCGCCTGCGCGACGACGTCGTCACCGAACCCAACCGGCGCGAGGCCTTCCAGGCGGTCGCGCCGCAAGTGGAAAAAGGCCTGTTCCTCGTTCCCAAAGTGATCGAGTAAGCCTGTGAGCCGTCCCGCCGCGATTGGTTCCCAGAAAATCGCCGGCCGGGCCAGACTATCCGGATAGCAAGATTTGATCGAAATGACACAAGCCACCCTCAAGCAATTGTCGCAACAGCTGGCGGCCAAGCAGGTTTCCAGCGTGGAGCTGGCCAGCCAGTACCTGGACCGCATCGAGGCGCTGAACCCGCAGCTCAACGCCATCGTCACCGTAGACCGCGAAAAGACGCTGGCCGAGGCCCGCGCGGCCGACGCCCGCCTCGCCGCCGGCGATGCCCGTGCCCTGACCGGCGTGCCGCTGGTGCACAAGGACCTGTTCTGCCAGCAAGGTTGGAAAACCAGCTGCGGCTCCAGAATGCTGGACAACTTCGTTTCGCCGTACAGCGCCCACGTGGTGGAGCAGTGCGCCGCCGCCGGCATGGTGACGCTGGGCCGCGCCAATATGGACGAGTTCGCGATGGGCTCGTCGAATGAAAACTCGTTCTACGGCGCGGTGAAGAACCCGTGGGACCTGAACGCGATTCCGGGCGGTTCGTCCGGCGGCTCCGCCGCCGCGGTGGCCGCGCGCCTGGCGCCGGTGGCCACCGCCACCGACACCGGCGGTTCCATCCGCCAGCCGGCCAGCCATTGCGGCGTCACCGGCATCAAGCCGACCTACGGCGTGGTGTCGCGTTACGGCATGGTGGCCTACGCCTCCTCGCTGGACCAGGGCGGCCCGATCGCCCAGACCGCCGAGGACTGCGCGCTGATGCTGAACGTGATGGCCGGCTTCGACGCGCGCGACTCCACCAGCCTGGAGCGCGCCAAGGAAGACTACGCCCGCGACCTGAACCAGTCCTTGTCCGGACTGAAGGTGGGCCTGCCCAAGGAATACTTCGCCGCCGGTCTGGACGCCGACGTCGCGCGCGCCGTCGACAACGCGGTGGCCGAGCTGAAAAAGCTGGGCGCCGAGGCGGTGGAGATCAGCCTGCCCAATACCGAGCTGTCGATCCCGGCTTATTACGTGATCGCCCCGGCCGAGGCCTCGACCAACCTGTCCCGCTACGACGGCGTCCGCTACGGCCACCGCGCCAAGGACTACAAGGACTTGGTCGACATGTACGAGAAGACCCGCGCCGAAGGCTTCGGCGACGAGGTCAAGCGCCGCATCCTGGTGGGTAGCTATGTGCTGAGCCACGGTTACTACGACGCCTACTACCTGAAGGCGCAGAAGATCCGCCGCCTGATCGCCAACGACTTCAAGGCCGCCTTCGAGCAGTGCGACGTGATCCTGGGGCCGGTGGCGCCGACCGCCGCCTTCAATATCGGCGAGAAGTCCGGCGATCCGGTGCAGATGTATCTGTCCGACATCTACACGCTGTCGGTGAACCTGGCCGGCCTGCCGGGCATGAGCGTGCCGGCCGGCTTCGCCGCCAACGGCCGCCCGATCGGCCTGCAGATCATCGGCAACTACTTTGCCGAAGCCAGGATGCTGAACGTGGCGCACCAGTTCCAGCAGGCGACTGACTGGCACGCCAAGGCGCCGTCGCTGTAAAACCAGCGGCTCGACGCGAATACGGCGTTGGGCGCGCTTGCCGTACTCAATGTACTGTCTGCGCGCGCCCGCCTTGTCTTCGCGCCGCTCGCGCGCTGGCTAATAAGTTTACGTTTCCCAGAGCGATGCTGCGCTCTGGCATGAAAAGGATTTTCCGACTATGAAATGGGAAGTCGTAATCGGTATCGAGGTGCATGTGCAGCTCAATACCGCCTCCAAGATTTTCTCCGGCGCCAGCACCGCTTTCGGCGCGGAGCCCAACACCCAGGCTTCCGCGGTGGAGCTGGCGCTGCCCGGCGTGTTGCCGGTGCTGAACCGCGCGGTGGTGGACAAGGCGATCCGCCTGGGCCTGGCGCTGGATGCCAACATCAACCAGAAGAACGTGTTCGCCCGCAAGAACTACTTCTACCCGGACCTTCCCAAGGGCTACCAGATCAGCCAGATGGACCTGCCCATCGTCGAGCACGGCAAGCTGAAAATCCTGGTTGGCGATCAGGAAAAAGTCATCGGCGTGACGCGCGCCCACATGGAAGAGGACGCCGGCAAGAGCCTGCACGAAGACTTCCAGGGCCTGTCCGGCATCGACCTGAACCGCGCCGGCACGCCGCTGCTGGAAGTGGTGTCCGAGCCCGACATGCGCTCGGTCGACGAGGCGCTGGCCTACGTCAAGGCCTTGTACACCCTGGTGACCTGGCTGGGCATCTGTGACGGCAATATGCAGGAAGGCAGCTTCCGCATGGACGTCAACGTGTCGGTGCGCCCGGAAGGCCAAAAGGAATTCGGCACCCGCCGCGAGATCAAGAACCTCAACTCCTTCCGCTTCCTGGAACAGGCCGCCAAGTACGAGATCCAGTGGCAGATCGACACGCTGGAAGACGGCGGCAAGGTGCAGCAGGCCACCGTGCTGTTCGACCCGGATACCGGTGAGACCCGCATGATGCGCAGCAAGGAAGACGCGCACGACTATCGCTACTTCCCGGACCCGGACTTGCTGCCGGTGCGCATCTCCGACGAGCAGGTTGCCCGCATCAAGGGCGAGATGCCGGAGCTGCCGGGCGCGATGCAGGCCCGCTTCGTCGACGCTTACGGCGTGTCCGCCTACGATGCGGCGCTGCTCACCTCCAGCCTGGCGCAGGCGCAGTATTTCGAAGCCGTGGCCAAGGCCTCCGGCCAGGGCAAGCTGGCGGCCAACTGGATCAATGGCGAGATCGCCGCGCGCCTGAACCGCGACGGCAAGGACATCCTAGACTGCCCGATCTCGGCTGAGCGCCTGTCCGGCCTGATCGCGCGCATCGCCGACAACACCCTGTCCAGCAAGCTGGCCAAGCAGGTGTTCGACGCGCTGTGGGACAGCGAGCTGTCCGCCGACGCCATCATCGAGCGCGACGGTCTGAAGCAGGTGTCGGACGTCGGCGCCATCGAGAAAATGGTGGAAGAGGCGATCGCCGCCAATCCGAAGGCGGTGGAGGAATTCCGCGCCGGCAAGGAAAAGGCGCTCAACGCCTTGGCCGGCCAGGTGATGAAGGCGTCCAAGGGCAAGGCCAATCCGGCCCAGGTGCAGGATATCCTGCGGCAAAAACTGTCCTGAGCGCTCTGCGTTTGAAACAGCAAGGCGGCCTGAATGGCCGCCCTGTTGTTTTTTAAATACATGGCTGAAAATTGCCGCCGGTAATTTGTTGCTTTTCCTGAAGATACTTGTGGTTCAAACAGTTCCATCGGCAATTATTGCCGCCTTGTTGCAATCCCCGTGACCCGCAATGTTCATGTCCCACTTTTACAGGCGAATTTAAGTCCCTGATTTGTTTCGGATTCCATTTTTGCGCGCTCCTGTAAGTCATTGTCTCAAAAGGCGAATTAGCAAATCCCTATGTTGACCGTGGGGCAGTTCTTTCTTATAGTGGCGGAAAGTGGGGTAAAGTGGGTGAAAGTGGGGAAATTCTCCCCCCGGAGCGACGGCTCCGTTTTCTCGGTCAGCGGGTTCTCAAATCATGATTGGTGGCGTCAGCATCTTGTCTCTCGATAGCAAGGGGCGCTTGGCTATTCCGGCCAAGCACCGCGAGACGCTGCTGTCCGCGTTTGGGCACAAGCTGGTCGTCACCCTCGAATCCCAAGACCACCTGCTGCTTTACCCAGAACCCAACTGGCGCCCGGTCGAGGCCCGTCTGCTGGCCCTTCCCACCGGCAATCCCACCCTGAAACGCTATCAAAGACTGGTGCTCGGCCACGCCGAGACCCTGGAGATGGACTCCGCCGGCCGCGTGCTGCTGCCGGCCCGCCTGCGCGAACTGACCGCGCTGGACAAGGACGTTGCCCTGGTAGGCATGGGCAACCGCTTCGAACTGTGGAATGCCGAGGAATGGGACAGCCAGACCGCTGACGCACTGGCCATCGACCAAGCCGATTTGGCGCAACACCTTGGAGATTTCACGCTGTGAGCACCCCCACCTTCGTGCATCGCACGGTATTGCTGACCGAAGCGGTCGACGCGCTCGCCATTCGTCCCGATGGCGTCTACGTCGATTGCACCTTCGGTCGCGGAGGCCACAGCCGCCTGATCCTGTCGAAGCTCGGCCCCTCCGGCCGGCTGATCGCCTTCGACAAGGATCCGGAAGCCATCGCCGTCGCCGACAGGCTGGCGGCGGAGGATTCCCGCTTCAACATCGTGCACAACGGTTTCGAGACGCTGTCGGCCGAGCTCGCCCGCCTGGGCGTGGCGGGCGTCGACGGCGTGCTGATGGACCTGGGCGTGTCGTCGCCGCAGATCGACGACGGCAGCCGCGGCTTCAGCTTCCGCTTCGACGCGCCGCTGGACATGCGTATGGATACCACCCGCGGCGTCACCGCCGCCGAGTGGTTGGCAACGGCCGACGAGGCCGATATCAGAGAGGTCATCAAGACTTATGGTGAAGAGCGGTTTGCTCGCAAGATCGCAGCAGCCATTGTTGCGCAACGGGACGAAAGCCCCATCACGACCACCCGCGAGCTCGCTGTGCTCGTTGGGCAAAACGTCCGTACTCGCGAACCGGGTCAAGACCCGGCGACGCGAACCTTCCAGGCGATCCGGATCTTTGTGAACCGCGAGCTGGACGAGCTGAAGGCGGTGCTGCCGCAGGCCGCGCGCCTCTTGAACGAGGGCGGCCGCTTGGCGGTGATCAGCTTCCATTCGCTGGAGGACCGCATCGTCAAGCTCTACCTGCGCGACGTCAGCAGCGAGGAAAAGCTGCCGGCCTGGGCGATGGTGCGCGCGGCCGACATGGCCCAGCCGCCGATAGACCTGGTCGGCAAGGCCATCCGCGCCGGCGACGAGGAAGTGCGCGAGAATCCGCGCGCCCGCAGCGCCATCATGCGCGTGGCCCAGCGCACCGCCGCGCCGTGGCGGGAGGGCGACGCATGAACAAGCTCAACGCGACGCTGCTGCTGATGGCCGTGTTCTCCGCCTGGTCGGTGGTGACGTCCACGCACGTGTCGCGCAAGCTCTACAGCGACTTGCAGAAGGAAACCAAGTCGGCGCAGCAGCTGGAGGTGGAATTCGGCCAGCTGCAGCTGGAGCAGAGCACCTGGGGCGCGCACGCGGTGATAGAAAAGGCCGCGTCCACCCGTCTCGACATGCACACCCCCGATCCGCGCCAGATCCAGGTGATCACGGCCAAGGGAGCGCTGTGATGCGCGCCGGTTCCAGCTACAGCGTCCGCACCCGCCCCGCGCCGGCCAGCCCCGCGCTGCGGATGACCAGCACGCGCGTGCGCTGCGTGCTGCTGATGCTGGCGCTGCTGTTCCTGGCGCTGATCGGCCGCGCGGTCTATCTGCAGGTGGTGCAGCAGGACTTCTTGCAGAACCAGGGTGAGGCGCGTTTCCGCCGCACCCTGACGCTGGAGGCCAACCGCGGCGTGATCACCGACCGCAACGGCGAGCCGCTGGCGATCAGCTCGCCGGTGCAGACCATCTGGGCCAGTCCGGCCGACATGGAGCCGGTGCCGCCGGCCAAGCTGCGAGAGCTGGCCGGCCTGCTGGACCTGTCGCCGGAGGAGCTGTCGGCCAAGTTGTCTGACCGCAAGAAGGAATTCGTCTACATCAAGCGCCAGATCAGCCCGGAGCTGGCGGACAAGGTGATGGCGCTGGGCGTGCCCGGCATCGCCAAGCAGCAGGAGTTCCGCCGCTTCTACCCGGCCGGCGAGATCGTGTCGCACATCATCGGTTTCACCGGGGTGGACGGCAAGGGCCAGGAGGGCGTGGAGCTCGCCCGCGAGAAGATGCTGTCCGGCAAGGATGGCCGCCGCGTGGTGCTGAAGGATCGCCGCGGCCACATCATCGAGGACGTCGCCGCCATCGAGCCGCCGCGCGACGGCCAGAAGCTGGCGCTGGCGATCGACCACCGCATCCAGTACCTGGCCTACCGCGAAATCAAGGCCGCGGTGGAGACCAACAAGGCCAAGGCCGGCAGCGTGGTGGTGCTGGACGCCCACACCGGCGAACTGCTGGCGCTGGCCAACTACCCGTCGTTCAACCCGAACAACCGCAGCGGCGTGACGCCGGAAATGATGCGCAACCGCGGCGTGATCGACCTGTTCGAGCCCGGCTCGACGATGAAGCCGCTGTCGATCTCGCTGGCGCTGGAGCACGGCAAGGCCAATCTGAACACGGTGCTGGACACCCACAGCTACATGATAGGCCCGGCCACCATCCGCGACGTGTCGCCGCAGGCCAGCCTGGGCATCCTGGGCATCATCCAGAAATCGTCCAACGTCGGCACCAGCAAGCTGGCGCTGCTGAACAGCCCGGAAGAGTTCTGGAAGCACTACGACGCGCTGGGCTTCGGCCGGGCGCCGGAAACCGGCTTCCCCGGCGAGGCCAGCGGCCGGCTGCGCGACTGGCACAAGTGGCGCCCGATCGAGCAGGCGACGATGTCCTTCGGCTACGGCGTGTCGGTCAGCCTGATCCAGATGGCGCGCGCCTACACCATTTTCGCCAACGACGGCGTGATGCTGCCGGTGGCGCTGTACAAGACTGCCAACCCGATGCCGGGCAAGCGGGTGCTCAGCGAGAAGACCGCGCACGAGATGCGCGATCTGCTGATCGCCAACAGCCAGCCTGGCGGCGGCGCCGTCGGCGGCCGCATCATCGGCTACAGCATAGGCGGCAAGAGCGGCACCGCGCGCAAGCTGGAGGGCCGCGCCTACGTGGCCAACAAGCACCGCGCGCTGTTCATGGGCTTCGCGCCCGGCCACTCGCCCAAGGTGATCGTGGCGGTGATGATAGACGAGCCGTCCGCGGGCAAATACTACGGCGGCGCGGTGTCCGCGCCGGTGTTCTCTCAGGTGGCGGGCGGCGCGCTGCGCGTGCTGAACATCGCGCCGGACGAGCCATCCAACAACACTTTATTGCCGGAATCGACCCCGGTTCCGGCGGATTTCTAAGATCATGAAGAGCCGTTTGACTGCGTTGCCGGACTGGGATCCGGCCTTGTTGCAACAGCTGGGCCTCCCGATCAAGCGGGTGGAGGCCGACAGCCGCCGCGTGCTGCCGGGCGATGTGTTCCTCGCCTGCCGCGGCGAGTACGCCGACGGCCGCGACTTCATCCCCGCCGCGCTGGAAAAGGGCGCGGCCGCGGTGCTGTGGGACGAAGCCGACGGCTTCGCCTGGAAAGCCGAGTGGCAAGCGCCCAATCTGGCGGTGCCGAATCTGCGCGAGCGCGCCGGCATCGTCGCCGCCCACGTGCTGGGCCTGCCCTCGCGCGACCTGACCGTGGTCGGCATCACCGGCACCAACGGCAAGACCTCCATTTCGCACTGGCTGGCGCAGGCCTTCTCGCTGCTGGGCCAGAAAGCGGCGCTGATCGGCACCGTCGGCAACGGCTTCTACGGCCACTTGACCGAAACCACCCATACCACGCCGGACCCGGTGACGGTGCAGCAGAAGCTGGCCGAATACCGCCGCCAGGGCGCGCACGTGGTGACGATGGAAGTGTCCAGCCACGGCCTGGACCAGTTCCGCGTCAACGGCGTCGAGTTCGCCACCGCGGTGTTCACCAACCTGACCCGCGACCACCTCGACTACCACGGCTCGATGGAAGCCTATGGCGAGTCCAAGAAGAAGCTGTTCTTCTGGGAAGGCCTGAAGCACGCGGTGATCAACGCCGACGACGCCTTCGGCCGCCAGCTCGCCGCCGGGATCGACCCCAAGCAGACCCGCGTGGTCACCTATGGCCTGGAGCAGGGCGACGTGCGTCCGCTGGCGCTGGCCGCCACGCTGGAAGGCCTGCAGCTGACCGTGGCCACGCCGTGGGGCACGGTCGACGTGCGCACCGGCCTGGTCGGCCGCTTCAACGCCGCCAACCTGCTGGCCTGTCTGGCCACGCTGTGCGTCAACGGCGTCAGCCTGCAGGACGCCGCCGCGGTGATGGCGCGCATCCAGCCGGCGCGCGGCCGGATGCAGAGCGTCGGCGGCGCGCACGAGCCGCTGGTGGTGATCGATTACGCCCACACGCCCGACGCGCTGGAGAAGGCGCTGGCCACGCTGTCCGAGATCCGCCCCGCCGGCGGCAGGCTGTTCTGCGTGTTCGGCTGCGGCGGCGACCGCGATCCGGGCAAACGTCCGATGATGGGCGCCATCGCCGAAAAGCACGCCGACGTGGCGGTGCTGACCAGCGACAACCCGCGCAGCGAGGACCCGCAGGCCATCATCCGCGACGTGCTGGCCGGCATGGACGCCGCCCGCGCGCATGTCGAGGCCGACCGCGAGGCCGCCATCCACTGGGCGGTGGCCCAGGCCCGCGTCGGCGACGTGGTGCTGGTGGCCGGCAAGGGCCACGAGGAATACCAGGACATCGCCGGCGTCAAACGGCCGTTCTCCGACTTCCGCGTGGCGGAAGAAGCGCTGACCGCGTGGGGGAAACGGCCATGATGACGCTGAGCCAAGCCGCCCGTTTCGCGCAAGGCCGCCTCGTCGGCGCCGACGGCGAAGTGTCGCGCGTGATCACCGACAGCCGCCTGGCCCAGCCCGGCGACTTGTTCGTCGCGCTGAAGGGCGAACGTTTCGACGCCCACGATTTCGTCGCCGAGGTTGTCGCCCGCGGCGCCGCCGCCTTGGTGCGCGACGGCTTCGAGCTGGCCGGCGCCAGCCTGATCCAGGCCGGCGACGACACCCGGCTGGCGCTGGGTCGTCTGGCCGCCGGCTGGCGCGAGACGCAGCCGGCCATCCGTATCGGCGTCACCGGCTCCAACGGCAAGACCACGGTCAAGGAAATGCTGGCGGCGATACTGCGCGCCCATGCCGGAGCGGATGCGGTGCTGGCCACCGCCGGCAATTTCAATAACGACATCGGCCTGCCGCTGACCTTGCTGCAGCTGAAGCCGCAGCATCGCTACGCGGTGATCGAGATGGGCATGAACCATCACGGCGAGCTCAGCTACCTGACCGGGCTGACCCGGCCGCAGGTGGCGCTGGTCAACAACGCGATGCGCGCCCATTTCGGGCACTTCGGCTCCACCGAGGACGTCGCCCGCGCCAAGGCCGAGATTTTCGAAGGCCTGATCGACGCCGGCGTGGCCGTGGTCAACGCCGACGACGCCAATCTGCCGCTGTTCCGCGCCGCCGCCGGCTCGCACCGCCAGCTGAGCTTCGGCCTGGGGCTGGCGGACGTCAGCGCGCGCGATCTGGCGCTGAGCGCGCTGGACAGCCGCTTCACGCTGGTCTCTCCGGCCGGACAGCTTGCCGTCTCGCTGCCGGCGCCGGGCGAGCACAACGTACGCAACGCGCTGGCCGCGGCGGCCGCCGCGCTGGCGCTGGAGGTGCCGCTGGCCGCCATCGCAGAGGGGCTGTCCGCCTTCGCCGGCGCCAAGGGCAGGCTGCAGATCAAGCAGAGCCCGCGCGGCCTGACCGTGATCGACGACAGCTACAACGCCAACCCGGATTCGATGAAGGCCGGCATCGACGTGCTGGCCGGCCTGCCCGGTCCGCGCTGTTTCGTGATGGGCGACATCGGCGAGCTGGGCGAGGCCGCGCCAGCCTTGCATGCCGAAGTCGGGGAACACGCGCGCCTGCGCGGCATCGAACAGCTCTTTGCGCTGGGCGAGGCCTCGCGCCGCGCGGTTCAGGCCTTCGGCGGCGCCGGGCAGGGTTTCGATTCGATTGACGAGCTGTTGGAGTGCCTGGATAGCCGGCTGGCTTCGGGTACCGCCGTTCTGGTCAAGGGGTCGCGCTTTATGCGCATGGAACGGGTGGTGGAACACCTGATGCAAGCAAAGAAAGAGGGAGTTTAAGGTGCTGCTTTGGCTGGCTGATCTGTTGGGTTCGCATATCCGGGCCTTCAATGTCTTCAATTACACCACGCTGCGCGCGGTGATGGCCGCGTTGACCGCGCTGACCATCTCGCTGTTGCTGGGCCCGTGGGTGATCCGCAAGCTGACCGAGCTCAAAGTCGGCCAGGCGGTGCGCAACGACGGTCCGCAGACCCACCTGGTCAAGGCGGGCACGCCGACCATGGGCGGCTCGCTGATCCTGCTGGCCATCACCCTCACCACGCTGCTGTGGGCGGACCTGTCCAACAAATACGTGTGGCTGCTGCTGGCGGTGATGCTGGGCACCGGCGCGCTGGGCTTTTACGACGACTGGCGCAAGGTGGTGTACAAGGACCCGAAGGGCGTGTCCGCCAAGTTCAAGATGGCGTGGCAGTCGGCCATCGCCATCGGCGCCGGCGTGTTTCTGATCGCCACCGCCAAGCTGCCGGCGTCCACCGAGCTGATCGTGCCCTTCTTCAAGACCGTCGCCTATCCGCTGGGCGCCGTCGGCTTCTGCGTGCTGACCTATTTCGTCATCGTCGGCACCTCCAACGCGGTCAACCTGACCGACGGCCTGGATGGCCTGGCGGCGTTGCCGACGGTGCTGGTGTCGGCTGGCCTGGCGATTTTCGCGTATGTCGCCGGCCACGCGGTGTTCTCCAAGTACCTGGGCCTGCCCTTCATCCCCGGGGCGCACGAGGTGGTGGTGTTCTGCGCGGCGATGTGCGGCGCCTGCCTGGGCTTCCTGTGGTTCAACGCCTACCCGGCCCAGGTGTTCATGGGCGACGTCGGCGCGCTGGCGCTGGGCGCCGCGCTCGGCACGGTGGCGGTGATCGTGCGCCAGGAGATCGTGCTGTTCCTGATGGGCGGCCTGTTCGTGATGGAGGCGCTGTCGGTGATGATCCAGGTGACCTCGTTCAAGCTGACCGGCAAGCGCGTGTTCCGCATGGCGCCGCTGCATCACCATTTCGAATTGAAGGGCTGGAAGGAAACCCAGGTGGTGGTCCGCTTCTGGATCGTCACCATGATGCTGGTGCTGATCGGCCTGTCGACGCTGAAGCTGCGCTGAGGACGGAAAAATGGATTACGCCAATCGACATGTGACGGTGGTGGGATTGGGGGGCTCGGGCCTGGCGGCCGCGCGCTACCTGGCCGCCCACGGCGCGCGCGTGCGCGTGGCCGACGCCAATCCGTCCGCCGAGCGGCTGGCCGAGCTGGAACGCTGCCTGCCGGGCGTGGAAGTGATGGTCGGCGCGTTCGACGACGCCACCTTCGCCGGCGCCGAGCTGCTGGTGGTCAGTCCCGGCGTGCCGCTGGCCAACCCGGCCATCGCCGCCTTCCGCCGCGCCGGCGGCGAGGTGGTCGGCGACATCGAGATCCTGGCGCGCGCGATCCAGGGCGACGGCAGCAAGGTGATCGCGATCACCGGCTCCAACGGCAAGAGCACGGTCACCAGTCTGGTCGGCCACTTGTGCGAGGCGGCCGGGCTGGATACCGTCGTCGCCGGCAATATCGGCCTGGCGGTGCTGGAGGCTTTGCTCGCGCGCGAACAGAGCGGCAAGCGCCCCGACGTGTGGGTGCTGGAGCTGTCCAGCTTCCAGCTGGAGTCCACTTTCTCGCTGGCGGCCGACGCCGCCACCGTGCTGAACATTTCCGAGGATCACCTCGACCGTTACGCCGACCTGCTGGACTACGCGCATGCCAAGACCCGGGTGTTCAACGGCAAGGGCGTCCAGGTGCTGAACAAGGACGACGCGCTGGTGCGGGCGATGGTCCGCCCCGGCCATCCGGTCAAGTGGTTCTCGCTGAACGGCGCGGCAGACTACGCGCTGGCGCGCAACGGCGGCTACTGGCTGAAAGTGGACGGCGAAAAGGTGTTCGACTGCGCCGACATGCAGCTGCAGGGCCTGCACAACGCCGCCAACGCGCTGGCCGCGTTGGGCCTGTGCCAAGGCATAGGCCTGCCGCTGGAGAAGCTGCTGGACGGGCTGAAGACCTTCCGCGGCCTCGCGCATCGCGTCGAGCTGGTAGACGAATTCGACGGTATTGCGTTTATCGATGATTCCAAGGGCACCAACGTCGGCGCGACCGAGGCCGCGCTGAACGGCATGACCCGCCAGGTGGTGCTGATCGCCGGCGGCGACGGCAAGGGCCAGGACTTCGCGCCGCTGAAGCCGGCCTGCCAGCGCATCGCCCGCGCGGTGCTGCTGATCGGCCGCGACGCCGGCCGGATCGAGGCCGCGCTGGAAGACAGCGGCCTGGCGCTGGAGCGCTGCGACACGCTGGAGGAGGCTACCCGCCGCGCGGCGGCGCTGGCCCGTCCGGGCGACGTGGTGCTGCTGTCGCCGGCCTGCGCCAGCCTGGACATGTTCAAGAATTACGCGCACCGGGCGCAGGTGTTCATCGACACCGTGGCGGCGGTGAAGGCGGCGCGGGCATGAACCACAATCCGGCGCGCCGCTACACGGCGATCACCGCTCTGGACGAGGCGCTGGCCTGGGCGCTGGCGCTGCTGCTGTCGATCAGCCTGGTGATGGTGTATTCGGCGTCCATCGCCTACGCGGAAGCCGACGCGGCGACGCAGAACCGCTACTTCTACCTGATCCGCCACATCGTGTTCATGGTGATCGGGCTGTCGGCGGCGTTCGCGGCGTTCCAGATACCGACGGCGTTCTGGCAGAAGTATTCGGGGAAGATTTTCCTGATCGGCTTGGTGATGCTGGTGCTGGTGCTGATTCCCGGCATCGGCAAGGTGGTCAACGGCTCGCGGCGCTGGATCAACCTGTTCGTGCTGAATTTGCAGCCGTCGGAGGTGATGAAGTTCGCCACCGTGCTGTACGCGGCCGATTACACGGTGCGCAAGAGCCACCTGCTGCACAGCATCAAGGAAGGCTTCGCGCCGATGTTCGCGGCGATGGTGGTGGTGGCTTTCCTGCTGCTGCGCGAGCCGGACTTCGGCGCGCTGATGGTGGTGATGAGCATCGCGATGGGCCTGCTGTTCCTGGGCGGCATCAATATGCGCATCTTTTCGGGGCTGGCGGCGATGGCGGTGGTGGCCATCGTGCTGCTGATCGTGTCGTCGCCGTACCGGCTGAAGCGGGTGCTGGGCTTCATGGACCCGTGGGACGACCCGTACGGCAAGGGCTACCAGCTGAGCCATTCGCTGATCGCCATCGGCCGCGGCGAATGGTTCGGCGTCGGCCTGGGCGGCAGCATCGAGAAGCTGTTCTACCTGCCGGAGGCGCACACCGACTTCATCATGGCGGTGATCGCCGAGGAGTTCGGCTTCGCCGGCATCTGCGTGGTGATCGGCCTCTATGCTTGGATCGTGCGCCGCGCCTTCCACATCGGGGTGGAGTCGAAAAAGCTGGAGCGCTACTACCAGGCGCTGGTGGCGCAGGGCATCGGCATTTGGCTGGGCATCCAGGTGTTTTTCAACATTGGCGTGAACATGGGCCTGTTGCCGACCAAGGGTCTGACGCTGCCGCTGATGTCCTTCGGCGGTTCGGCGATGCTGATGAATTTGATCGCGGTGGCGGTGCTGCTGCGGGTTGATTATGAGAACCGGCGCATCATGCGCGGGTACAAGGTTTGAGAGAAATGGCGAATCGCACGGTCATGGTGATGGCGGCTGGCACGGGCGGACACATCGTCCCCGGCCTCGCCGTGGCCAAGGAATTGCAAAGCCGCGGCTGGAAGGTGGTGTGGCTGGGCACCCGCCGCGGCATGGAGAACAAGCTGGTGCCGCCGACCGGCATCCCGCTGGAGAGGCTGAATTTCCACGGCGTGCGCGGCAAGGGCCTGCTGGGCTCGCTCAAGGGCGCGCTGCAGTTGGCCGGCGCTTTCTTCAGCAGCGCGGCGCAGATCTTCCGCCACCGGCCGGACGTGGTGCTGGGCATGGGCGGCTACGTCTGCCTGCCCGGCGGCGTGATGGCCGGCCTGCTGTGGAAGCCGCTGGTGCTGGTCAACGCCGACGCCGGCCTGCTGCTCAGCAACAAGGCTTTGCTGCCGTTCGCCAGCAAGCTGGTTTGCGGTTTCGACGGCAGCGCGGCGCGTGGCCCCAAGGCGCTGGTCACCGGCAATCCGGTGCGCGGCGAGATCGAGCGCATCGCCGCGCCGGCGGCGCGCTTCGCCGGCCGCAGCGGTCCGCTGAAGGTATTGGTGGTCGGCGGCAGCCTGGGCGCCAAGGTGTTGAACGAAACGCTGCCGCAGGCGATGGCCAGGCTGCCGGCCGAGCAGCGGCCGCAGCTGACGCATCAGACCGGCGAGGCGAATTTCGCCGCGGTCGAGGCCGCCTATCAGGCGGCGGGCCTGCGGCAGCAAGTGGAGCTGCTGCCCTTCGTCGACGATATGCCGAAGCGGCTGGCCGAGTGCGATCTGGTGATCTGCCGCGCCGGCGCGATCACGGTCAGCGAATTGTGCGCGGCCGGCGTGCCCAGCGTGCTGGTGCCGCTGGTGGTGTCCACCACCAGCCACCAGCGCGACAACGCCGAGTGGATGGCCCAGGCCGGCGCGGCCTGGCATCTGCCGCAGAAGGAATTGAACGCCGACGGGCTCGCGGGCCTGCTGGCGGGTTTGGACAGAGACCAGTTGCTGGACAAGGCCGAGCGCGCCCGCGCGCTGGCCCGCTCCGGCGCGGCCGGCCGGGTGGCCGACCTGTGCCAGCAGCTGGCCGGGGAATGACAGGGCGCCGAGCGAGCGTCCAAGCAGAGACACAGACATGAAACACAGGGTCAAACACATACATTTCGTGGGCATAGGCGGCGTCGGCATGTGCGGCATCGCCGAGGTGCTGCACGGCCTCGGCTACACCGTGTCCGGCTCGGACATGGCCGACGGCGCGACCACCAAGCGGCTGGCCGCCGAAGGCGTGCGCGTGTTTTTCGGCCACGACGCCACCTATGTGGAAGGCGCGGACGTGGTGGTGACTTCCACCGCGGTGAAGGCCGACAACCCGGAAGTGCTGGCGGCGCGCGACAAGCGCATCCCGGTGATCCCGCGCGCGCTGATGCTGGCCGAGCTGATGCGCTTCAAGCAGGGCATCGCCATCGCCGGCACCCACGGCAAGACCACCACCACCAGCCTGACCGCGTCGGTGCTGGGCGCGGCCGGGCTGGACCCGACCTTCGTCATCGGCGGCAAGCTGACCGCGGCCGGCACCAACGCCAAGCTGGGCCTGGGCGAGTTCCTGGTGGCCGAGGCCGACGAGTCGGACGCGTCCTTCCTGCACCTGACCCCGGTGATGGCGGTGGTGACCAATATCGACGCCGACCACATGGACACCTACGACCACAGTTTCGACAAGCTGAAGCAGGCCTTCGTCGATTTCCTGCAGCGGATGCCGTTCTACGGCCGCGCGGTGCTGTGCGTCGACGACCCGAACGTGCGCGAGATCCGCGAGCGCGTCACCAAGCCGGTGACCACCTACGGCCTCGACGATTCGGCCGACATCTATGCCGAGAACGTGCGCGCGGCCGCCGGCCAGATGCATTTCGACGTGGTGGTGAAGAACGGCGCCATCACCCGCTTCCCGCTGGTGCTGAACCTGCCGGGCCGCCACAACGTGCTGAACGCGCTGTCGGCGATCGCCATCGGCCTGGAATGCGGCGCCAGCATCGAGGCCATCCAGAAGGGCCTGTCCGAGTTCGCCGGCGTCGGCCGCCGCTTCCAGCGCTACGGCGAAGTGAAAGCCCAGGACGGCGGCAGCTTCACGCTGATCGACGACTACGGCCACCACCCGGTGGAAATGGCCGCCACGCTGGCCGCGGTGCGCGGGGCCTTCCCGGACCGCCGGCTGCTGCTGGCCTTCCAGCCGCACCGCTACACTCGCACCCGCGACCTGTTCGAAGACTTCGTCAAGGTGCTGTCCGGCGTCGACGCGCTGCTGCTGTCCGAGGTGTACGCGGCCGGCGAGGCGCCCATCGTGGCGGCCGACGGCCGGGCGCTGGCGCGCGCGGTGCGCGTGGGCGGCAAGGTGGAGCCGCTGTTCGTCGAGGACATCGCCGACATGCCGCAGGCCATCCTGGACGCCGCCCGCGACGGCGACGTGGTGGTGACCATGGGCGCCGGCTCGGTGGGCGCGGTGCCGGGCAAGGTGACGGCCCTGGCGGGCTGATCGGAATTTCCGTCCGCGCCGTGGGCGCGGGCTTGTTGAGGGTAGATAGATGAAGCAGTACGGCAAGGTGGCGGTATTGATGGGCGGAAGCTCGTCGGAGCGCGAAGTGTCGCTGATGAGCGGCGCCGGCGTGCTTTCGGCGCTGCGGTCCAAGGGCGTGGACGCCCACGGGTTCGATCCGTCCGAGAAACCGCTGTCGGCGTTGAAGGAAGAAGGTTTCGATTGCGTGTTCAACATCCTGCACGGCCCGTTCGGCGAGGATGGCACGCTGCAGGGCGCGCTGGAAGCGCTGGGCATGCCCTACACCGGTTGCGGCGTGATGGCTTCGGCCATCGCCATGGACAAGTGGCGCACCAAGCTGTTGTGGAAGGGCGCCGGCCTGCCGATCCCGGCGTTCGAGCTGCTGGACGAGAACAGCGATTTCGACGCGATCGAGCGGCAGCTGGGCCTGCCCATCTTCGTCAAGCCGTCGACCGAAGGTTCGAGCATCGGCGTGACCAAGGTGAAGCAGCCGGGGGAATTGCGCGCGGCGTTCGAAGAGGCGCGCAAGTACGACAAGGTGGTGATCGCCGAGCAGTTCATCGGCGGCGGCGAATACACCTGCGCGGTGATCGGCGAGACGGCTTATCCGACCATCAAGATCGAGCCGGCCACCGAGTACTACGACTACCAGGCCAAGTACTTCCGCGACGACACGGTGTACCGCTGCCCGTCCGGCCTCGCGCCGGAGGTGGAAGCCAGGGCGCGCGAGCTGGCGCTGAAGGCGTTCAAGGTGCTGGGTTGCCGCGGCTGGAGCCGGGTGGACTTCCTGATGGACGAGGCGGGAGAGATCTACCTGCTGGAAGCGAATACCAGTCCGGGCATGACCAGCCACAGCCTGGTGCCGATGGCGGCGCGGGCGGAGGGCATCGCTTACGAGGACCTGTGTCTGAAGGTATTGGATACGGTGCATGTGGGATAACCATCGGCTGCTCAGGAGCCTGGCCAATCTGATGCTGGGCGCCGCGGCGCTGATGCTGCTGTACGCGGGGGGATTCTGGCTGACGCACGCGCCGGTGTTCCCGGTGAAGAAGATACGGATTCAGGGCGACATGAACCGGGTGACGGCCGAACAGCTGAAATTCATCGCGGAGCACGAGCTGTCCGGCACCTTCTTCACGCTGGATATCGACAAGACGCGCGCCGCCTTCGGCAAGCTGCCGTGGGTGCGCGACGCGCAGGTGAGACGGCGCTGGCCGGATGCGCTGGATATCACCGTGGAGGAGCATGTGGCGCTGGCGCGCTGGGGCGAGAACGGCCTGGTCAATACCCGCGGCGAGCGTTTCGACGCCGCCAGCGACGCCAAGCTGCCGGTGTTCTTCGGACCGGCGGGCGCGGAGAAGGACATGACGGCGATGCTGACGCAGATGCGGCAGTCTCTGCAGCCGTCCGGCCTGGCGCCGCGCGAGCTGTGGCTGTCGTCGCGGCGGGCGTGGAAAGTGGTGCTGGACAACCAGCTGCAGCTGGAGCTGGGACGTAACGACGTGGCGGCGCGCGCCGAGCGCTTCGCCACCTACTGGAAGAGCGAGTTGGCGCGGTTGCCGTATCACATCGAATACGTCGACCTGCGCTACCCGAACGGATTCGCCGTGCGGATGCCCGATTACAAGGCGCCGCCGGCCAAGGGAAACAAGTGATTAGGCGTTGGAGCGACAGGTGAGCAAACCAAAGGAAAGCAAGAACATGCTGGTCGGCCTGGACATCGGCACCTCCAAGATCGTGGCGATCGTGGCCGAGGTGCTGGAAGACGGCCAGCTTAACATCGTCGGCATGGGACACACCCCGTCGCGCGGACTGAAGCGCGGCATGGTGGTGAACATCGAGTCCACCGTACAGGCGATCCAGCGCGCGCTGGAAGAGGCCGAGCTGATGGCCGACTGCAAGATTCACGAGGTGTTCGTCGGCATCGCCGGCAGCCACATCAAGAGCGTGAACTCGCACGGCATGGTGGCGATCAAGGATCGCGAAGTCACCAAGATGGACATCGACCGCGTGATCGAGACCGCGCGCGCGGTGACCATCCCGCCTGACCACCAGGTGCTGCACATCCTGACCCAGGAGTACAGCATCGACGGCCAGGAAGGCGTGCGCGAGCCCTTGGGCATGAGCGGCGTGCGGCTGGAGGCCAAGGTGCACATCGTCACCGGCGCGGTGTCCGCCGCGCAGAACGTGACCAAGTGCGTGCGCCGTTGCGGCCTCGAGGTGTCCGACCTGGTGCTGCAGCCGATGGCCTCGGCCATCGCCGTGCTGTCCGAGGATGAGAAGGACCTAGGCGTGTGCCTGATCGACATCGGCGGCGGCACCACCGACATCGCCGTCTACGTCGGCGGCGCGATCCGCCACACCGCGGTGATTCCGATCGCCGGCGACCAGATCACCAACGACATCGCGATGGCGCTGCGCACCCCGACCAAGGAAGCCGAGGACATCAAGATCCAGCACGGCGTGGGCCTGGTGGGCATGGCCGATCCGGCGCAGATGATAGAAGTGCCGGGCGTCGGCGAGCGCGGTCCGCGCCAGATGTCCCGCGCGACGCTGGCCGAAGTGATCGAGCCGCGCGTCGAGGAGTTGTTCCAGCTGGTGCAGCAAGAGCTGCGCCGCAGCGGTTTCGAGGAAATGCTGTCGTCCGGCATGGTGCTGACCGGCGGCGCCAGCCTGATGCCGGGCATGGTGGAGCTGGCCGAGGAAGTGTTCCACCTGCCGGTGCGCGTCGGCGTGCCCAAGTATGTCGGCGGCCTGGCGGAAGTGGTCAAGACCCCGCGCTTCTCCACCGGCGTCGGCCTGCTCTTGTACGGCAAGGACCAGATCCAGGGCTATGCCGGTCCGGTGAAGGCGGAGTCCGCCGGCGTGGGCCAGATGTTCTCGCGGATGAAGGCGTGGTTCGGCAGCAATTTCTGACGCGGTTTTCAGGGCCGTCGGCGAGCGCCGGCGGCGCATTTCAAGGTTGTTCGGGCGCAGTGCAAGGCAGTTTGATTTGCTCATCTTTATGTGAGGAGAGGGAAAATGAGCGGAATGGTTTTTGAAGTGATGCAGGAAACGGCCAATTCGGCCGTGATCAAGGTCATCGGCGTCGGCGGCGGCGGTTGCAATGCCATCGACAACATGATCACCGGCAACGTGCACGGCGTGGAATTCATCTGCGCCAACACCGACGCGCAGTCGCTGCAGCGCAACCGCGCGCCGCAGAAGCTGCAGCTGGGCACCAATCTGACGCGCGGCCTGGGCGCCGGCGCCAATCCGGAAGTGGGCCGCAGCGCGGCGCTGGAAGACCGCGAGCGCATCGCCGAGATGCTGCGCGGCTCCAATATGGTGTTCGTCACCGCCGGCATGGGCGGCGGCACCGGCACCGGCGCGGCGCCGGTGGTGGCCGAAGTGGCCAAGGAAATGGGCATCCTGACCGTGGGCGTGGTCACCCGTCCGTTCGAGCACGAAGGCAAGCGCATGAAGGTGGCGCAGAACGGCATCGAGGATCTGAAGAAGCACGTGGACTCGCTGATCGTGATCCCCAACGAGAAGCTGATGGAAGTGCTGGGCGACGACGTCACCATGCGCGAAGCGTTCCGAGCCGCCGACGACGTGCTGAAGGGCGCCGTGGCCGGCATCGCCGAAGTGATCACCTGCCCGGGCCTGATCAACGTCGACTTCGCCGACGTGCGCACCGTGATGGGCGAGATGGGCCTGGCGATGATGGGCTCCGCCTACGCCTCCGGCATCGACCGCGCCCGCGTGGCCGCCGAGCAGGCCGTGGCCAGCCCGCTGCTGGACAACATCACGCTGGAAGGCGCGCGCGGCGTGCTGGTGAACATCTCCACCGCCCCGGGCTGCCTGAAGATGAGCGAGTACCGCGAGATCATGGGCATCATCCGCCAGTACGCGGACGAGGACGCGCAGATCAAGTTCGGCACCGCCGAAGTGGAGGATATGCCGGAAGACACCATCCGCGTGACGCTGATCGCCACCGGTCTGGGCCAGAAGAAGTCGGTCCGCAATGAGGATCGTCCGGAGTACATCAAGATCGTCAAGACCGGCACCGACGACCGCGCGGTGGAAATGGTGAACTACGAGGATCTGGACGCGCCGGCCATCATGCGCACCGGCCGCCGCCGCGCCAACCCGTCGCTGGACTTCTCCAACCCCGAGGTCAGCGAGAGCTACGACATCCCGGCCTTCCTGCGCAAGCAGGCGGACTGAACGGAGGACGCGGATAGATAAACGCTATTCATGCCAGCGAATCAATCAATAAAGCATAGCCAGTCGCTATGCTAGAATCGGGTTTTCCCGTTTGGTTGAGTAGCCTGAAATGATCTTGCAGCGCACGCTGAAGCAAGCGATCAGCGCCACGGGCGTCGGTCTGCATTCCGGCGAGCGGGTGAAGCTCACCCTGCTGCCGGCGCCGCCCGATACCGGCATCGTCTTCCGTCGCACCGACTTGCCCGAGCCGGTCGACGTGAAGGTGGAACCTTCGCTCGTCAACGACACGCGCCTCTCCTCCACGCTGGTGACGGATACCGGCGTGCGTGTCGGCACGATCGAACATCTGATGTCGGCGTTCGCCGGCTTCGGCATCGACAACCTGGTCGTCGAGGTGACGGCGGCGGAAATCCCCATCATGGATGGGTCCGCCGCGCCGTTCCTCTACCTGTTGCAGACGGCCGGCGTGGTCGATCAGCCCAAGAAGAAGCGTTTCATCCGCGTCAAGCAGAGCGTGATGGTGGAAGACCGCGGCGTATGGGTCCGGCTGGACCCGCACGACGGCTTCAAGATCACGCTGTCCATCGAGTTCAACCATCCGGCGTTCAACCGCGCGCCGCAGACGGTGGAAGTGGATTTCGCCCGCCACTCCTACATGGACGAGATCAGCCGCGCCCGCACCTTCGGCTTCATGCACGAGGTGGAGTACATGCGCAACCACGGCCTCGGCCGCGGCGGCAGCCTGGACAACGCCATCGTCATCGACGACGAATACGTGTTGAATCCGGAAGGCCTGCGTTTTCCGGACGAGTTCGTCCGCCACAAGATCCTGGACGCGATCGGCGACCTCTACATCGTCGGCCATCCGCTGATCGCGGCGTTCTCCGGCCATAAATCCGGCCACGCGATGAACAACCGGCTGCTGCGCAAGCTGCTGGAAACGCCGGAGGCCTGGGAGTTCGCCAGCTTCGACGATCCGCTGGACGCGCCGTCCAGCTTCCACCAGCTGCCGCCGCAGGAGTAGGGCCGTGTTCGGCTTCTGGCGGCTGTGGCTGCTGGCGACGATACTGGCGATAGGCTGGGCGCTGCTGTGCTACGCCTTCACCCATGATCGCCGCTACCTGCGCCGCGTGCTGGCCATCGTCCGCTGGAGCGCCGGCCTGTTGGTGGTCGTTTCCTGCTTCTGGCTGATTTTCCGCCTGCTGCGCTGAATGCGGCGGGCGTTTTCATTTGAAGGGTACGCGATGACACGACTCACCCATTTCGACGACAGCGGGCAAGCCCACATGGTGGATGTCGGCGGCAAGGCCGCCACTGCCCGCCGCGCGGTGGCAGAGGGCGTGATCCGCATGCTGCCGGCCACGTTCGCGCTGGTGAAGGACGGCGGCCACAAGAAGGGCGACGTGCTCGGCATCGCCCGCGTGGCCGCCATCATGGCGGCCAAGAAAACCTGGGACCTGATCCCGCTATGCCATCCGATCGCGCTGACGCGGTTGGCGGTGGAGTTCGAGCTGCTGGACGCCGAGTCCGCGGTGCGGATAGCGGCGACCGCCGAGTGCATGGGCCAGACCGGCGTGGAGATGGAGGCGCTGACCGCGGTCAACGTCGGCCTGCTGACCATCTACGACATGTGCAAGGCGGTGGACCGCGGCATGGAGATCACCGGGGTGCGTCTGCTGGAGAAGGATGGCGGCAAGAGCGGCCGCTGGCGGGCCTGAGAGCTGTTCGGGAAAAAGCGCGAACGGGTTCTAACGTCCGGCCTGGCGCATCTCCGTTTCCAGCGCGCGGTCCAGGCCCGGCGTATGGATTTCGCGCCAGCCGTCGCGGCGGGTCCATTCGTACAGGCCGCTGCCCAGCTGCAGGTGGAGATAGGCGTGCTGGTAGCGCGAGCGTTCCAGCATGTCATGCGTCAGCTGGTTCAGCTCCTGCACCGAGAGATAGAGCAGCAGCGAGGTGCTGCCGCCGCCGTGTTCGACCGTGCCGGCCGCGAGCAGCAGCTGCAGCTGGTGTCCGTGCGGCACGTGGTAGTCCTTGCCCACCTTGGCTTCGATCCGGCAGGCGACGTCCAGCGCGCTGGCCGGCCGCGTGAAGATCGCGTCTATGCCGCCGGGCGCCTGCTGGATTTCCTTTTTCCTGGCATGGCGGCGGGTGTGCTCGCCCGACAGCACTTCGGTCACCTCGATCGCTAAGCGGCGGCCATCCGACAGCTGCACGCCGACGTCGGGGGCCGGACATTTCAGCGACCTGACGTCAAGCGGCGCGATGCCCTTTTGCTCGAACAGCCGCCTGACCCATTCCCTTTCCCGATTTTCCTGCAGAGTTTGCTGATCCATCGGCGCCTACGCGAATGCAAGACAGATGCTTCATTCTAGAACATCCGCCGCGGGCGTCCGTCATCGGGCTCAGCGCGCGCCGCGCAAAGAGGCGATCGCCTGGGCCGCGTCGCGCGGCGCGCCATGCGACGGGCACATCAGCTCGCGCAGCTCCCGCCTGAGCTTGTCGGTGCTGTTGATCGCCTGCCATTGCGGCCGCATCGCCGCGATCCAGCGGTGGTTGACGCTGTCGCCGAAGCCGTAGGCCTTGTACTGGTTCGCCTTGCATTGGATGCCTTCGACGCTGAGGTTCTCCACGCCGCCGGGCGTCAGCACCCGGCTGACGAAGCGCACCACGCCGTCGCCGGCCACGCTCAGCGTCCTGGCGTCGACGAAGAAGCGGTTTTGCTGCAGCCAGTCCGGCTTCACTTCTATCCAGTCCGGCGTCTGCGGGTAATCGGGCAGCGCGTAGTCCTGCTCGGTCCACGGCTGTTCTTCCTCGAATTCGATGTTCTTGTTGATCCTGTCGTTGCCGGCCAGAGCGGGCAGGCTCAGGCACAGCGCCAGCAGCGCCGGCAGGGTTGCGATGGCTTTCAAATGCGGATGCTCCGTCAGCGCGCCTGGCCGGCGCGCAGGTTGTAGTGGCGGCGGCCGGTCTCGCGTCCGGCCAGGCCCCAGCTCAGTTCGGAAAAGCCGATGTCGCCGCGGCTGGACACCGTCAGCAGCATCGACGCGCGGGTGCCGTAGTCGCGGCCCTGGATGAAGATCGGCGACAGCGTCTTTTCCAGCGCCAGGCCGATGCGGGTATTGGGCAGGTGGCCGGGGCCGGCCGGCGTCGGGTCGGACAGCGCGGCGTAGGCCTGCTCCTCGGTCGGCGGCCGGCCGAACTCGCCCAGGTATTCCGCCAGCCGCTGGCTCTTGAACCACGGCGTGTCCAGCGTGGCGTTGGACAGCGTGTGGATGCCGGGCGTCACGCGCGCGATCTGCCGGCCGGGGCTGTGGAAGAAGAACAGGTCCGAGGTGGTGCCGAACAGCAGGTTGAACGGCGCGTAGCGGTGGCATTCCTCGCGCAGCCAGTCGGCGAAGGCGAACGGGTCGTCGTCGCCGGTGACGAAGCGCCGCACCAGCTCGCCGCGCGAGCGCTCCGCCTTGGGCGGGAAACCGTCGCGGAAGTTGGTGACGGCGGCGATGCGATTGCGCCCGTCCACCATCAGCCAGCTGCCGCCGGATTGCTGGTCGCGGCCGCCCAGGGTGTTGGGGAATTCCGGCCACCAGTCCAGCGGCTCGGCGGGGCGGGCGTAGTATTCGTCGCGGTTGGCCAAGAGTACCAGCTGGCCCATGCCCGGCGTTTTGTAAGCGAAAGCGATGATGCACATATTGCGGTGACCGATTTGGGTAAGGCTTGACGACTGGCGTAAACTATACGGCTGCGGCCCGCCGGTTTGCGCGGCCGGCCGCCATGTGATTCATTGTAACCCGATATGGCTGAAGGATACCCGGCCCATGACCCCCGACAAGCATATTGATCTTTCCGGCCTGAACTGCCCGCTGCCGATACTGCGCGCCAAGAAGGCGCTGGCCGACATGGACAGCGGCGCCGTGCTGGAGGTGATCGCCACCGACCCGGGCGCGCCCAAGGACTTCGAAGCTTTCTGCCGCCAGACCGGCAACGGCCTGCTGGAATCGACCACCACCGGCGAAGGCAAGTTCCGGATGGTGCTCCGGCGCAAGTAGACATTCCTGGCGATGGCTTTCCATCGCCATTGTTTTATCCATCGTTACGGCAAGCCATCCACCATGCAGACTCTCACCCTGATCCGCCCCGACGACTGGCATTTGCACCTGCGCGACGACGCCGCGCTGGCCGCGGTGCTGCCCGACACCTGTCGCCAGATGGGCCGCGCCATCGTCATGCCCAACCTGAAGCCGCCGGTCACCACCGTGGCCGCCGCCGCCGCCTACCGCGAGCGCATTCTGGCCGCGCGCCCGGCCGGCAGCGCCTTCGAGCCGCTGATGACGCTTTATCTGACCGATAAAACCAGCGCCGACGAAATCCGCAAGGCCAAGGCCTGCGGCTTCGTCCACGGCGTCAAGCTGTACCCGGCCGGCGCCACCACCAATTCCGACCACGGCGTCACCGATATCGCCCACGCGATGCCGGCGCTGGAGGCGATGGCCGAAGCCGGCATGCCGCTCTTGGTGCACGGCGAAGTCACCGACGCCGACATCGACGTGTTCGACCGCGAGGCGGTGTTCATCGAGCGGGTGATGAAGCCCTTGCTGGCCAAGCTGCCGCAACTGAAGGTGGTGTTCGAGCACATCACCACCCGAGAGGCGGCCGAGTTCGTCGCCGCCGCGCCGGCCAACGTCGCCGCCACCATCACCGCCCATCACCTGCTGATGAACCGCAACGCGCTGTTTGTCGGCGGCATCCGCCCGCACCACTACTGTCTGCCGGTGCTCAAGCGCGAGCTGCACCGCCAGGCGCTGGTGAAGGCGGCGACGTCGGGCTCGGCCAAGTTCTTTCTCGGCACCGACAGCGCGCCGCACGCGAAGGGCGCCAAGGAGGCGGCTTGCGGCTGCGCCGGCATGTACACCGCCAACGCGGCGATCGAGCTCTACGCCGAGGCTTTCGAGGCCGCCGGCGCGCTGGACAAGCTGGAGGCTTTCGCCAGCCTGAACGGCCCGGCTTTCTACGGCTTGCCGGCCAACGGCGACCGCATCGAGCTGGTCAAGGAGAGTTGGACGGTGCCGGCCGAGCTGCCTTATCCCGGCGACAGCCTGGTGCCGCTGCGCGCCGGCGACAGCGTCGCCTGGCGTCTGCGGCGCTGACTCCGCATGAGATCGGAAAGCCGCCGTTTGAGGCGGCTTTTTCATTTTTAGCGCCGTGTGGCTTCAAGCTTGGCGGGCAAGCTTTTCTTGTGCAGAAGGGGATGATTATTTATCTGGCGGCGTGGCGGGAAACGCTTCGGACTTTGATGAATTTTGCTTGGGCCAGGCAATAGCATTTTACATGGGTGGATGCCATCAGTATAAATCGATGGAGATGGACAGGCCGTTGATTTGTCTTGCTTGACTATTGTCTGACAGATTTTCCTTTTTGAGAAAAATGAATAGCATATTGTGCCCATAGGGGCTTGATGGAATCAAAACCCTCTGCGCATAATCGTCGAACCCACTCTGGATACAATAGAGTGAAAAAATTCGAACAACCCGCCGGGCGCGGGATGCTACAGAATCAGGAGAATTAGAGATGTCGAACACGCAATCGCTGCAGGTGATCGCCGCCGCCGTCGCGCTGGCCATGGCTTCCGGATCCGCGCTGGCCGCCAAGGTGCCGGCCGGCACCAAGCTGGCCGCCAAGCAGGAACTGGTCCGCAATACCGGGTCCGAGCCGGAAACCCTGGATCCGGCCGTCGCCGAGTCGGTGCCGGCCAATACCATTACCGCAGACCTGTTCGAGGGCCTGACCGCCGCCGACAACAACGGCAAGATCGTGCCCGGCGTGGCGGAGTCCTGGAAGCAGACCGACGCCACCACCTGGGTATTCCACCTGCGCAAGAACGCGAAATGGTCCGACGGCCATCCGGTGACCGCCGATGAATTCGTTTACGGCTGGCAGCGTTTCCTCGATCCGAAAACCGCGTCCCCGTACTCCGAGACCTACGGCATCTTCATCCTGAACGGCAAGGAAATCGCCACCGGCAAGAAGAAGCCGGCCGAACTCGGCGTCAAGGCGCTGGACAAGTACACGCTGGAAGTGAAGACCCCGTACCCGGTGCTGTTCCTGCCGGCCCTGGTGGCCAATACCCAGTTCGCCCCCGCGCCCAAGGCCACCATCGACAAATACGGCAAGGATTGGGTGAAGCCGGGCAAGATGATCAGCAACGGCGCCTACATGCTGAAAGACTGGCAGGTGAACAGCAAGGTGGTGGTCGCCAAGAACGCCAACTACTGGGACGCCAAGAGCGTGGTGCTGAACCAGACCACCTACCTGCCGATCGAAGACTCCAACGCCGACGTGAAGTTGTATGAATCCGGCCAGAACGACTGGGTGCTGAACCTGCCGCCGGGCTCCTTCGACAAGTACAAGGCGCAGTATCCGAAGGAAATCCGCAACGGCGAGCTGGCCGCGCTGCGCTACTACTCGTTCAACAACAAGGATGCGCTGCTGAAAGACGTGCGCGTGCGCAAGGCGCTGTCCATGGCGATCGACCGCGACATCCTGGCCAAGAAAGTGACCGCCGACGGCCAGAACCCGGCCTACAGCGTGATGGTGCACGGCGTGTCCGGCGCCGATCCGTCCACTTACGACTGGGCGAAATGGCCGATGGCCAAGCGCGTGGACGAGGCCAAGAAGCTGCTGGCCCAGGCCGGCGTGAAGCCGGGCACCAAGATCAAGTTCACCTACAACACCAACGACTACCATAAGAAGATGGCGATCTTCGCCGCTTCCGAGTGGAAATCCAAGCTGGGCCTGAACACCGAACTGGAAAGCCTCGAGTTCAAGGTGCTGCTGAAGAAGCGCCATGACGGCGATTACCAGATCGCCCGCAACGGCTGGAACGCCGACTACAACGACGCCACCACCTTCCTGGCGCTGGTCGAGTGCGGCAACACCCAGAACGACAACCAGAACTGCAACCCGAAGGCCCAAGAGCTGATCAAGCAGGGCAACCAGGCGACCGATGCCGGCAAGCGCAAGCAGCTGTTCACCCAGGCCGTCAAGATGATCATGGACGACTATCCGATGCTGCCGCTGCTGCAGTACACGGCGCCGCGCCTGATCAAGTCCTATGTCGGCGGCGTGGGCCAGAACCCGCTGGACCGCTATCGCAGCAAGGACCTGTACATCATCCAGCACTGAGCGTGCCAAGCGAGACGCCGGCTGACGCCGGCGGCAACCGAGGCCGGATGTCCGCGCGAGCGGCCATCCGGCTTGTGATGTAGGGGCTGGGCCGCGGTGCGCGAGGCATCCGCCCGGCCATACGGAGTTACACCATGTGGTCCTACACTTTCCGACGCATCCTGGCGGCGATTCCGACGCTGCTGGCCGTCATCACCGTTTGCTATCTGCTGCTGCACATGACCCCGGGCGGCCCGTTCGACGGAGAACGCAAGGTCTCCGAGGCGGTGCTGGCCAATCTGCAGGCCAAGTATCATCTGGATCTGCCGCTGTGGCAGCAATACCTGTATTACCTGAATAGCCTGCTGCACGGCGATCTGGGCGCCTCGTTCCGCTACGCGGACTGGAGCGTCAACGATCTGGTGGCCAGCGCCTTGCCGGTTTCCGCCACCATAGGCGGCAGCGCCATCCTGATCTCGCTGTTCATCGGCGTCGCGCTCGGCATCACCGCCGCGCTGCGCCAGAACAGCATGGTCGACTATTTCGTGATGTTTCTCGGCAATATCGGCGGCGCCTTCCCGTCCTTCATCCTGGGGCCGGTGTTGGTGCTGATTTTCGCCGTGACGCTGAAGTGGCTGCCGGCCGGCGGCTGGAACCACTTCGCGCCCAAGTTCATGGTGCTGCCGATCATGCTGCTGGTGTTCATCAACATCTCCACGATAGGCCGCGTGATGCGCGGCAGCCTGATCGAGGTGCTGAACAGCAACTTCATCCGCACCGCCCGCGCCAAGGGCCTGCCGCTGCGCGTCATCGTGCTGCGCCACGCGCTGAAGCCGGCCCTGATGCCGGTGGTGACGCTGCTGGGGCCGCTGGCGATCTCGTCCATCACCTCCGCCGTGGTGACCGAGTCGATCTTCTCGCTGCCGGGCCTGGGCAAGCTGATCGTCAACGGCGCGTCCAACCGCGATTACACGCTGGTGCTGGGCCTGGTGGTGCTGGTGACGGTGATCACCGTGGTGTTCAACCTCCTCGTCGACCTGGCTTACGCCGTGCTCGACCCCAAGATCCGCTATTGAGGAGGCGGGGAAATGATCAAGAGCAAGCAAGCCGCCGCCGTGGCGGCAATCGAGAATGGCCTGGCCGAGGCCGCGGTGGAAGGCCGCAGCCCGTGGCGCGACGCGCGCATCCGCTTCCTGCGCAACAAGGCTGCCGTGTTCAGCCTGGTGGTGCTGACGCTGATCACGCTGGCCTGTATTTTCGGACCCATGGTCCTGCCGTACAGCTATGAAGACGCGGACTGGGATGCGATCAGCCAGGCTCCGGCCCTGGCCGGCATGCACTGGTTCGGCACCGACGCCTCGGGCCGCGACCTGCTGGTGCGCTGCCTGGTCGGCGGACGCATTTCGCTGATGGTGGGGGCGCTGGCCACCGTGGCTTCCGTCATCCTGGGCGTGGTGTGGGGCGCGACTTCCGGCTTCCTCGGCGGCAAGGTGGACGCGCTGATGATGCGCATCGTCGACATGATGTACGCGGTGCCCTACCTGCTGATCGCCATCCTGATGGTGACGCTGCTGGGCCGCGAGTTCTACCTGGTGGTGCTGACCATCACCGTGTTCTCCTGGATGGACATGGCGCGGGTGGTGCGCGGCCAGACCCTGGCGATCAAGTCCAAGGAGTATGTGGAGGCTGCCCACGCGATCGGCGTGTCCACGCCCACCATCATCTTCCGCCACATCGTCCCCAATCTGCTGGGCATCGTGGTGATCTACACCACGGTGACGGTGCCGGGCGTGATCCTGACCGAGTCGGTGCTGTCCTTCCTCGGCCTAGGCGTGCAGGAGCCGATGACCAGCTGGGGCGTGCTGATCCAGGACGGCGCCGGCGTGATGGAAACCTCGCCGTGGATTCTGCTGTTCCCGGCCGGCATGCTGTCGCTGACGCTTTATTGCGCCAACTACATCGGCGACGGCCTGCGCGACGCGCTGGACCCGAAAGACCGCTGAACCCAGGATAGACGAGGCAAGCCATGAGCATTTTGAAAGTCAACAACCTCGGGGTTCAGTTCCAGACCAACGACGGCGTGGTCAACGCCGTCAACGGCGTGAGCTTCGAGCTGAACAAGGGCCAGACCCTGGGCATCGTAGGCGAGTCCGGTTCCGGCAAGAGCCAGACCATGCTGGCGCTGATGGGCCTGTTGGCCAGGAACGGCCAGGCCAGCGGCGAAGCGCTGTTCCACGGCCAGAACCTGCTGACGCTGCCGACCCGCGATCTCAACCGCATCCGCGGCGACCGCGTGTCGATGATCTTCCAGGACCCGATGACCTCGCTCAACCCCTACCTGACGGTGGAGCGGCAGATGACCGAGGTGCTGGAGCTGCACAAGGGCATGAGCCGCCGCGACGCGAAAAAGCGCGCGATCGAGCTGCTGGACGCGGTGCGCATTCCCGAGGCCGCGCGCCGGGTCAATATGTATCCGCACGAGTTCTCCGGCGGCATGCGCCAGCGGGTGATGATCGCGATGGCGCTGCTGTGCGAGCCGGAGCTGCTGATCGCCGACGAGCCGACCACCGCGCTGGACGTGACGGTGCAGGCGCAGATCCTGTCGCTGCTGAAGGACCTGCAGCGCGACTTCGGCACCGCCATCATCATGATCACCCACGACCTGGGCGTGGTGGCGGGCTTGTGCGAGAACGTGCTGGTGATGTACGGCGGCCGCGCGATGGAGTACGGCCGCGCCGACGACATCTTCTACCACCCGAGCCACCCCTACACCATCGGCCTGTTGGGCGCGCTGCCGCGGCTGGATCACGACGATTCCGCGCTGATCAGCATCCCGGGCAATCCGCCCAATATGGCCAGCATGCCCAAGGGCTGCCCGTTCAGCGAGCGCTGCGCGCACGCCAGCGCGCGCTGCGTCGGCGAACTGCCGCCGCTGGCGGCCAATCCGCTCAACCCGCAGATTCTGCGCGCCTGTCACAAGCCGGCGGAGGAACTGGTCAAAGCCGCCGAGGAGGTGACCCATGCCTGACAACAAGCAAGCCATTCTGTCGGTGCGCAACGTCAAGGTGCATTTCCAGGTCAAGGGCGGCGACGCCTGGCCGTGGAGCCCGAAGAAGACGCTGAAGGCCGTCGACGGCGTCAGCTTCGACCTGTACGCCGGCGAGACGCTGGGCGTGGTCGGCGAGTCCGGCTGCGGCAAGTCCACGCTGTCGCGCGCCATTCTCAACCTGATCCCTGCCACCGACGGCGAGATCGTGTGGATGGGCAAGGACCTGCGCAAGGGCGGCGACAAGGACTGGCTGGCCGTCCGCAAGGACATCCAGATGATCTTCCAGGATCCGCTGGCGTCCCTGAACCCGCGGATGACCATCGCCCAGATCATCGGCGAGCCGCTGCGCGTGCATAAGCCGGAGCTGTCCGCCGACGAGGTGATGAAGCGCGTCAAGGCGATGATGAAGAAGGTTGGCCTGCGCGAGCAGATGATCAACCGCTACCCGCACGAGTTCTCCGGCGGCCAGTGCCAGCGCATCGGCATCGCCCGCGCGCTGATCCTGGAGCCCAAGCTGATCATCTGCGACGAGCCGGTGTCGGCGCTCGACGTGTCGATCCAGGCGCAGATCATCAATCTGCTGAAGGAGCTGCAGCGCGAGATGGGCCTGGCGCTGATCTTCATCGCCCACGACCTGGCCGTGGTCAAGCACATCTCCGACCGCATCCTGGTGATGTACCTGGGCCGCGAGATGGAGCTGGCGCAAAAGCACGCGCTGTACGACGTGCCCTCGCACCCGTACACCCGCGCGCTGCTGTCGGCGATTCCCGTCCCGGACCCGAAGCTGGAGAAGAACAAGACCATCCAGATCCTGCAGGGCGACCTGCCCAGCCCGATCAACCCGCCGTCCGGCTGCGTGTTCCGCACCCGCTGCCCGCAGGCGGAGGCGCGCTGCGCGCAGGAGGTGCCCAAGCTGCGCCGCCTGAGCGAAGAGACCCAGTCCTCCTGCCTGCTGGCCTGATCCGTCTGGAAGCCAGCCGCGCCAGCGCCGCCCGCCGTCAGGCTGGCGGCGTTTTTCTTCGCCGGCTGTTATGCTGAATTGTTCTCTTAGAAAGGAGCTTGACCATGAGCGCCCATCTTGTCGTCGCGCTGGGCTGCGCGTTCCAGACCCGGCAGTGGCAGGAGCAGAGCCTGCTGCAAACCGAGGGAGCCGGCGAGCTCAAGCGCGCCAGCATCGTCAACGAACTGAGCGGTCCGCTGGCCGGCGAGGGGCGGCTGGAATACCAGCTGCTGCATCCGGCGTCGCCGGACGGCGAGGTGATTTTCACCGGCTTCGAGCGGGTGGCGGGCACTTGGAACGGGCGGACCGGCAGTTTCGTGCTGCGCCACGACGGCGTGTATTCGCCGACGACCGGCGCGCGGGCGTCCTTGCAGGTGCTGCCTGGCAGCGGCAGCGGCGGTTTCGCCGGATTGTCCGGCGAGGGGCGGCTGGCCGCCAAGGCCGGCGAGCATGGCGGCGAATACACGTTGATGCTCAAGCTGTAGCGATGGCCGCCAGTGTTGGAAATTCATCAGCGTCTATCTCGGTTTCGGCGATCTTGACGGTTTTTCCGCCGTTTTTTTTTGAATTTTCCCGCGCCAGTCGTTAATCTTCCGACCTTACTGATAAGAAACATGGCGCAGACGCTGCGCCCGGGACAAGAGGTCGCGGCCTGGCCGCGACGGTATCGAAGAATCAATGGAGACACCGCCTTCGGCGCAAGCCGTTGGCGGTGTTCCATATTGGTCGGGGATGTGGGATGCATTACGCGCAACAGGAATATTCCGTGCGTCTGCAATGGGGGCTGCCGGCGGTACAGCATTTGAGCGCGCAGGCGGCCCATTGCGTGATCGTCGACGTGCTGTCCTTCGGCACCAGCGTCGACATCGTCTGCGGCAACGGCGCCGAGGTGTTGCCGTACCGCTTCAAGGCGGCCGGCGCCGCCGATTTCGCCAGCGAGCAGCAGGCGGTGCTGGCGGCCGAGCGCAGCCACAAGCAGCCTTCTCTGTCGCCGGCTTCGCTGTGCGGCCTGAAGGCGGGCAGCCGGCTGGTGCTGCCTTCGCAGAACGGCGCGGCGTTGAGCCTGGCCAGCGAGTCGGCCAGCACGATCGTGGCTTGCTTGCGCAACGCGGCGGCGGTGGCCGACTATCTTGAAACGGCGGGCGGCGAGGTGTTGCTGGTTGCCGCCGGCGAGCTGGGCGCCGATGGCTGCCTGCGTTTCGCCTACGAGGACTTCATCGGCGCCGGCGCCATCATCCAGCGCCTGAGCGGCAGCAAGTCGCCGGAAGCGCTGGCGGCCGAAACGGCGTTCGAGCTGGCCCGCCACGATCTCGAGCGCCAGCTGCAGTTCACGGCATCGGGCGGAGAGTTGGTGGCGCGCGGCTTTCCGGACGACATCGTGCTGGCCGCGCAGCTGAACATCAGCGCCTGCGTGCCGGTGCTGGACGGCGGCGCCTTGCGCGCCGGACGCGAGCTGGCCGCCGCCTGAGCGGCCGGCGTTTTCAACGCTACTGGGAGAAATCCATGCTGCCCGCCAAGATGGTCACCACCGCTTTCGAGCTGCCCGGCTACCGGGTGAGCGCCAACCTGGGCGTGGTGCGCGGCATCACCGTGCGCTCGCGCTCCCTGGTCGGCAATTTCTTCGGCGGCCTGCAGTCGCTGTTCGGCGGCAACATCACCATCTATACCAGCCTGTGCGAGCGCGCCCGCTCGGAAACCTATGCCGAGATGTGCCAGCACGCGCAGGCGCTGGGCGCCGACGCGGTGATAGGCATGCGCTACGACGCCACCGAGGTGATGACCGGCCTGACCGAAGTGCTGTGTTACGGCACCGCGGTCAAGCTGGAGCCGCTGGCAGGCCGCGAGCCAAACCCCTGATCCGGCGTTGCGCCGGGCTCGGCCTTGGGGCCGAAGCATCCGCTTTGCGCAGCGCCTCAAGCGCTTTGCGGGTTTCGCCCCAATCGGTACAGCCGTTCGGCCTGCTCGTCGCAGAAGCGGATGTCCTGCCCCGACAGGCCGCGCAGCCATAGCAGCTGCCAGCCGCCGCTTGCCGCCGGCAACAGGCCGCCGAAACGGAAGCCGGCGCTTTCCAGCTGGCGTCGCCGCGCCAGCGTTTCCGCCGCGGCCGGCAGTTTCAGATAGATCAGCTGGCCGGCCGGCAGCGCGGCGATCTCGGCCAGACGCGCCTCGGTGGGCTGCTGCGCGGCCAGTTCCAGCCGCTGGCCGTGGCGCGCCAGCGCCAGGCCGGGCAGGCCGAGGCTGGCCGGCGAGCCTTCTTTTTCTCCGAATGCCAGGCGCAGCGGCGCCAGCCATGCCTCCCACTCCGGCGGCCACGCCAGTTTCGGCAGCGGCCGGGGCTTCAGCGGCAGGCAGCCGAACACGATGCTTTCCGGCTCCGGCTTGCCGAACGGCGAGTCGACGTAGTCCAGCAGCAGCGCGGTGTTGTGAAAGCCCAGCGCGCGCGCCACGTACTGGCTTTGCGGATGCGAGCACACCTGCTTGATGGTCAACAGCGGGATGCCGAGGTCGGCGGCCGCCGCGCGCAGGTGCCGGCCCAGCAGGCTGGCGATGCCCTGGCCGCGGGCGTCCGGGTGCACTGCGTTCAGCGCCAGCTCGGCTTGGCCCGGACGCGCCGGGTCCAGCCACAGCGTCGCGTGGCCCAGCAGCCGGCCGTCGCGCACCGCCACCGCCGAGCGCCATTGTCCGCTGGCGTTGCGCTGCTGGATCTGGCTCGGCAGGTAGACGTCGGCGTAGACGTAGTGGTCGCCGTAGACGGCGCGGAACAGCGCGCTGATGTCGGCGGCGTCGGACGGTTGGTAGTCGCGCGCCCAGGCCGCGTGCGGATGGCGGGCGCTCATGCCGTCGCCTCCGCCGGCTGGTAGTCGCGCCGGTCCACCACCCGCAGCAGCTTGCCGGAGCGGGGATGGGTGCGCATCGCTTCCGGCGTGGTTTGCGTCAGCGCCAGGCTCAGCCGCGCCGTCTCGCACAGCTCGGCGATCGCCGGCTGGCCGGCCAGCAGGGCTTGCCGCATCTTCTCCAGGTCCAGCGGCGCGCGCGCCGCCAGCAGCAGCTCCAGCCGGTCCCGGCCGCCCTCGCGCGAAATATCCAGCTGCCAGCCCAGCAGCTCGTGCGGCTCGCCCAGCGCGCGGCCCAGCTCCTCCGGAAACAGCGACAGCGTGCCGACGCGCACGCGGTGGCCGTTGCCGGCCCGGCCCTGCAGCGCGAACTTGCGGTTGGGGCCGGGCGGCTCGCGCCAGCAGGCCAGGTCGCCGCTGGGATAGCGTATCACCGGCATCAGCCGGCGCTGCAGGTTGGTCACCAGCAGCAGGCCGCGCCGGCCGGGCTCGTCTATCGGCTCGCCGCTGTCCTCGTCGACGATCTCGACCACGCTGTCCTCATCGAACACCCGGTGCTCGCCATGCGCGCAGTCCGGGTCGGCGTAGCCGATCAGGCCGGCGTCCACGCTGGCGCAGCCGACCGATCCGACGCGGGCCAGCGGGAACACCTGCTTCAGCAGCGCGATCTGTTCGCCGAACAGGCTTTCGCCGCCGTAAAGCACGGTTTCCACCTCGGCCAGCGCCTGCGCGCGCGCCTCCAGGTAATGGGCGAAGCGCAGCAGCTGCGCCGGCACGCCGGCCAGCACGTTGATCCGGTGGCGGCTAATCGCCCCGGCGAGCGCGTCGTTGTCGACATTGCAGGTGAACGGGAATTCCAGCACCGGCACCGGCGCATGCGACAGCGCGCCGTGGATGAACAGCAGGCTGGTGTAGAGATCGCCGGCGAAGAACAGGTTGGCGACGCGGTCGCCTGGGCGCAGCTGGCGCGCCAGGCCGGCGCCGAAGGCGGCGACGAAGGCCTGCCATTCCGCGCGGCTGAACACCGACAGCTTGCCGTCGCCGGTAGAGCCGCCGGTTTTGAACACGTGGCCGTCCTCGGGGGCGGCGGTCAGCGCCGGCCAGCGCGACAGGTCCTGCGAATCCCGCCAGTAGGCGGCGGGATCGACCGGGGGCAGGTCGGACAGCCGCCAGCCTTCGGCGGGCAAGCCGTGGTAAAGCGCGTTGTAGTGCGGCGAATGGTTGCGGGCGTGTTCGACCAGCGATATCAGTTTCGGATTCATGATTATGTGTGTACATGCCGGCGCCGCGGCGCCGGCCGGGTTTCATCGTCTCAGGTCCAGCACCAGCGGGGTCTTGCCGCTGTGCGGATGGCGGCGGAATTCGGCGGCCGGGGTGGCGGCCACTTCCAGTTGCAGCAGGCCGCCGCCGACCACCTCATTCAGCATCGGCTCCTCCAGCAGGCGGCCGCGTATCGCCCACGGGTCGCCGTCGGCCAGCAGCCGGATGCGGTCGCCGCCGCTGTCGGCGTGGTCGACCAGCCACTGCATGGGCAGGCCGATCTTCTCGCTCAGCGCGGCCGGATTGACGAAGATGGTGCCCACCCGCAGCAGCGCGCCGTGGCGGCCGGTCAGGCGGAAACGCGGCGCGGCCAGGCCGCAGGCGCAGCCGCCGTCCAGCCACTGGCCCAGGTCGCCCAGGTCGTAGCGCTCTACCCGCTGCGCCTCGCGCTCGCGCGAGGTGAACACCAGGCGGCCGACGGCGCCGCGCGCCGCCGGCAGGTCGCTGTCCATGTCCAGCACCTCCAGCCACTGGGTTTCGGCCAGCAGGTGGAATTCGCCGTCGGCGCAGTGCGGGCAGGCGTGGCCCAGCGGGCCGGCGTCCACCGAGCCGTACATCGCCGAACGGATCAGCTCCACGCCGAAGCTGCCGATGTAGGCGCGCTGGCCGTCGCTGATGTGCTCGCCGCCGCAGAACACCTTGCGCACGCCGCCGTAGCGGCGCAGCACCTTGTTCTCGCGCTCGAACAGCCTGTGCAGCGTGCCCGGCATGCCGATCAGGGTGTTGATCTGCTGCTCGACGATGAAGTGGGCGATCTCGGCGAAGTCGTCGTCGGACGGGCCGCCCATCGGGTACTGCGCGACGCCCATGTGGTCCAGGATGGTGAAGAAGCTGAGCATGCCGCCGTACAGCTTGCCGCCGTAGAGCAGGTTCATCGCGCGGTCGGTGGCCGGGTTGAGGCCGGCGGCCAGCAGGCCGTCGGCGGCGGCGCGCATCTGGCGGTGGTAGTCGCGGTAGCTGAAGCCGGCCAGCTTGGGCGCGCCGCTGCTGCCGCCGCTGCGGAAGAACAGCTGCGCCTTGTCGCTGGCGGCCTGGCTCTGGAAGGCGGCCTTGTCCATCACCGGCAGCGCGGCCAGGCCCGCGGGCGCGGCCGGCGGCGCGTCCAGGTGGGCGTGGCCGGGCAGCGCGGCGGCGTCCAGGCTCACCGATACCCGGCGCGACAGCCGCTGCAGCGCGTAGACGCCGTCGTGCGGCTCGCCGTGGTAGCCGTCGTGCATGCGGCCGGCCGGCGCGACGCGGCTGACGCCGGCGGCCAGCAGCATGCGGCTCAGCTCCGGCAAGCGCGCCGGCGGCGCGATCAGGCCGCAGCTTTGCAGGTGGGTGCGCCAGGGGCGCAGGATGCGGGCCAGCGCCGCGCGCGGGGCCGGCCGCAGCTCCACGGTGCGGAACAGCGGCGACGGCGCCAGTTCCTGTTCCATGCTCCAGGCCAGCCGCCAGCCCTGGCCGGACAGCACCTGGCCCTGATCGTCGGCGAAAGCCTGGTCCAGCTTGTGGAAGGCCATGCGGGCGCTGATCTCGGCGGCTTCCTGCAGGTCCGGCGTCAGCGCCGGCCACAACGGCGCGCGGCGGGCGAGCGCGGCGGCCAGCCGGCGCGCCATCTCGTGGATCGCGGCCGGATCGTCGCTGTCCACCAGCAGCGCCTGCGGGCTGGAGCAGGCTTGCTGGTCGAAGCGGCAGATGTCGTCGGCCAGCGCGTCCAGCGCCTCGTCCGCGGCGGCGGCGGGGTCGAGATAGGCGAAGCTGACGCGATGGCCCCAGTCTATCCAGCGGCAGCCGGCCGGCAGCCGCGCGCGGATCGCGGACAGCGCGGCGTCGCCGCCCCAGGCGGACACGCCGTCGGCGTCGGCCATCAGCCGCGGCAGCGCGTCGCTCGGCGCCGGCAGCACGGCGACGCGGGCGGCCAGCCTGCCGCTGGCGTCATGGCGCAGCAGCTCGGCCAGCAGCCGGGAGCTGAGGCCCTGATCGCTGGAGCTGGGGCGCAGCCAGTTGACGTTGCCGGCCAGCAGGCCTTCCAGCGCCGCCATGAAGGGCAGCAGCGCGGCGTTGGACGGCGTCACGTGCAGCACCAGCCCCAGCGGCCGCCAAGCCTCGAAGCGCGGCTCGCGGTAGTCGGGGCGGCGCAGCGAGAACGGACGTTCGCCCAGCTCGCGCTCCAGCTTGGCCTGCAGCGCCTCGCGGCGGCAGAAGGCGGCCAGTTGCGCGCGGCCGGGCTCGTCCAGCAGCGGGTGGCGCTCGGCGCCGGCCAGCGCGTCGGCGAAACGCTCGGCGCAGGACAGCACGGCGTCGACATCCGGCTCCGCAGCCAGCGCGTCGGGCAGGCGGCCGCGCAGCGCGGCCAATGCCGCGTCGAGCTCGAGGTCGGCGCGCAGTTCTCCATCAATCAGATACATGTCAGGACTCCTTGATCAGTTCGGACGCGGCCATCGCGCAGCTGCGGCTCTTGCTGGTGCCGGCGCGGCCCAAGAGCTCGAACCAGTCGGTGGCCAGGCCGCAGCCGCAGCGTTCGGCCAGCTGCAGCACCGCCAGGTCGCTCAGCAGCATGCTGTGCGCCGGGCTGGAGGTGATGTAGGGCGAAACCAGGTGCAGGAAGCCGGCCTCGCCATAGGGCAGCCGCGCCAGCGTCGCGGTGTCGCGCGCCCAGGCGCGCGCCCAGCTGGGTACGTGGAAGCGGTGGTTGGTGCACTCGACGTAGGGCACCGGGTGCTCGACCGAGCCGTAGCCGTCGCGGCAGCGGGCGTCGGGCAGGCCCAGCTGCTCGCCCAGCCGGCGGTAAAGCTCTGCCTTGGGGATGGCCTGGTCGGCGTGGGTTTTCCAGCCGCCGCCGAGAAAGACCAGCGATTCCGGGTGCAGGGCGAGCGGCGGCAGGCCCATGTCGCGCATCCGCTCCAGCGCGAACCACAGGAAGGCGGGGAAACCGAAGATGCGCACCGGCAGGCCTTCCGCGGCGAATTCCTGCAGCGCGCGTATCGCGCCGAACGGGTCGAACTCGTTGCCCTTGCCGTTGTGGCGCAGCGCGTAGACGGCGCGCTTCACCGGCGCGTACTTGCACAGGAACTGGTCGGTGTAGGCGGTGCCGAGCGTGATGGCGCCGGCCGGCTCGTAGCTGAGCAGCAGGTAGTTGCACGGCTGCTGCGGCGTGTTCCAGCCGTAGTGGTCGAAGATGCGGTCCACCATGCGCTGGGCGGCGCCGATGCTGCGTTCGTCGTAACGCATCCGGCTCTTCTGGCCGGTGGTGCCGGACGAGGTCAGCTCCAGCGCGTCCTCGCCGCTCGTGCTCAGCAGCAGCCTGCGCTTGAAGTAGTTGGCGAAGATCGGCGGCAGCTGCGACCAGTCGGACAGGCCGGCCAGCCGTTCCGGCGTGAAGCCGTTCTGCTCCAGCCAGCGGCGGTAGCCGGGGCTGTGCTCGCAGTGGTAGTCGACCAGTTCGCGCATCGCGGCGTCGAACAGGCGGTCGCATTCGGCGTCGGCGCGGTACGGTTGTTCCAGCGCGCACAGCGCCTCGACATGGGAAAGCGTGGTCATGGCGGTTCCAGTGATGAAGAAAACGGGCGTCAGGCGGCGACGGGCTCGGGCCGCGGGCGGCGCAGCAGCATCCACAAGGGCGGCAAGGCCAGCAGCGAGGCCAGGCTGACGCCGGCGGCGAAGCGGGCCGGGCTGCCGCCGGCATCCAGCAAGGCGAGCATGGCGCTGCCGCCGCCCAGCATCGCGGTGGACAGCATGCCCAGCATCGCGGCGACGCTGCCCTTGGCGTTGTCGCTGCTGTACAGCGTCAGCCGGTACAGCGTGGCGTTGCCCAGGCCCAGGCCGAAGGCGTAGACCGCCAGGCAGGCGGCCAGCGCCGGCAGCGACGGGAACAGCGGCGCGGAGAGGCCGGTCAGCAGCAGGCCGCCGGCCATCGGCCACAGCGCCAGCCGCAGCAGGCTGGACAATTCCATCCGCCCGGCCAGCCGGTTCAAGAGCAGGTTGCCGGCGATCACCGCGCCGAACACCGGCAGCTGCCACAGGCCGTATTCCAGGCCGCTGTAGCCGAGATGGCGGATCAGCAGCAGCGGCGACAGGCCGATCCAGGCGATCAGCGGCAGGGTCAGCAGGCCCAGCGCCAGGCTGCCGCAGACGAAGTCGCGGTGCTTCAGCAGCGCTAGGTAATTGGCCAGCGCCACGCCCAGGCGCAGCGGCACCGGCTGTTGCGCCGGGCCGTCGCGCCGCGGCGCGCCCAGCGTTTCCGGCATCCAGCGCCACAGTCCCAGCATCACCAGCGCGGTGGCCGCGGCAAGCGCGGCGAACAGCTGGCGCCAGGACAGGATTTCCAGCAGCAGGCTGCCCAGCAGCGGGCCGGCCAGCGGCGACAAGAGCGCGATATTGGCCAGCAGCGCCATCAGCCGCACCGCGTCGCGCTCGGCGAAGGTTTCCTGCAGCGCCGGGTAGCTGACCACCACGATGAAGCCCAGCGCGATGCCCTGGACGAAGCGCAGCAGATTGAACCAGGCGATGTGCTGGCTGCCGGCGGCGGCCAGGCAGGCGAGCGCGAAGATCAGCGTGCCGGATAACAGCAGCGGCCGGCGGCCGAAGCGGTCGGACAATGGGCCGATCAGCCACTGGAAGGCGATGCCGCCCAGCAGGAAGGCGTTGAGGGCGGTGGGCACGTGGCGGCTGTCGGCGCCGAGATCGGCGGTGACGCGCAGCATGGCCGGCATCACCATGTCGCTGGCCAGGTAGGTCAGCAGTTCGAAGGCAGTGAGCAGCAGGCAGAACAGCAGCGCCTGGCGGCGGGTAATGTGCAGCAGCGGACGGAATGATTCTTCTGGCATGATTGTTGCAGTTTTCGCAGAATGGCTATGTATGGCTGAGCGCCGGACGTGATCCGGCGCGGAGGGCGCACAGAGTAGGTCAAGTAACCAGATGGAATACCTGTCCTTTGGGATGGATTTTTGTGTTTATGCTGGTTTTGAGTGATTTTGGGAAATATCAGGTCGCCTATCTGTATTTGTTTGGAATCATTTTTGTTGAATAACCAACACCATTAGCATGAGTTTTTACTCCAATCCGGGCTGGCATAGAATGCGTCGCCGCGGGAGGCGGCGGGGAACGCTCTGAAATGCGCCGAATGGCGCGTTTCGCCTGGCTGGGCGTGTTGTTCTGAGTTGGCGGAACCTGCGGATGCGGTCCCCGGGCCGCGTCGGATCATTCCAAATCATGGAGTCTCAATGAGAAGAAGAATCTTGGCGGGCGTCAGCCTGTGCGGCCTGCTGCTTGCGGGCGCGTCGTTCTACGCGCTGGCGGATGGCGACGCCTTGTGGCGCATCGTTGGCGGGCAGTGCGTGCCGGCCCAGCAGGCGCAGGGCCAGCCCGGCCCCTGCGCCGAAGTGGCGCTGCAGCGGGGCGTGGCGGTGCTGAAGGACAGGAACGGCCCGTTGCAGTACCTGCTGATTCCCACCGACAAGGTCAGCGGCATCGAGAGCCCGCGGCTGCTGGGAGACGGCGTGCCCGCTTATTGGCGCGCGGCCTGGCAGGCGCGGCGCTATCTGGACGCGCGGCGCGGCCAGCCGCTGCCAAGGCTGGCGTTGTCGCTGGCCATCAATTCCGAGTACGGCCGCAGCCAGAACCAGCTGCACATCCACATCTCCTGCACCGACCCGACCGTGCGCCAGCAGGTCGACGATCTGGCCGACGGCCTGAAGCGCCGTTGGCGGCAACTGCCGGTGGAGCTGAAAGGGCACGCGTACTGGGCAAGGCGCGTCGACGCCGACCAGAACGGCGACCCCCTGGACGACCCCTTCCGCTTGCTGGCCAATGAATTGCCGGGCGCGCGCGCCGAGATGGGACGCTACGGCATGGCGATGCTGCCGGCGCGCTTCGCCGACGGCGAGGGCTTCGTGCTGCTGGCCACCCGGTCCGATCTCCTCGAAATCAACCGCGGCTCGGCCGAGGAGCTGCAGGACCACGATTGCCGGATTCTGAAGCCGTGACAGGGGGCGCGTCCGGCCGGGCGACTCGCGGTATCATCGCATCCTGGCCGAGGTGCGGCGCAGGCTGGCGGATGTTCTGCCGGCGGCGGCGTTCGGCCGCGGAGAGAGAACATGAAGCAGAGTTTGGCGCTGGTGTCGCTGGTGGTGGCCGATTACGACGAGGCTATCGATTTCTTTGTCGGCAAGCTGGGGTTCGAGCTGACCGAGGACAGTTACCAAGCGGAACAGGACAAGCGCTGGGTGGTGGTGACGCCGCCGGGCTCGGCGGCCGGCCTGCTGCTGGCCCGGGCCAGCGACGACGTTCAGCGCGCGGCGATCGGCAACCAGGCCGGCGGCCGGGTGTGGCTGTTCCTGAACACCGACGATTTCTGGCGCGATTACGAGCGCTACCGCGCGGCCGGCGTCGAGTTCACCCGCCCGCCGCTGGAGCAGGATTACGGCACGGTGGCGGTGTTCCGCGACCTGTGCGGCAATCAGTGGGATCTGATTCAGCGCAAGGGCTGAGCATCGATTGGCGATTCTTGGCGCCGCATTTGCGCTTGTTGTTGCGGAGACATGACGTTTTCGATGTGCCCCGGTTCCTTTAAGCCTGCCGCTGGGTGGCAGGCCCGAGGTTTTAAGCGGCTGCTTGTTTGAGCCCCGCGACGTTAGCGCGGGGCGAGTTCAGCCGCGCCTCGGGCCTGGCGGGACCCTGCGGGGAGCCGAAGGCCAGGCTTGCAGGGTGGCCTTTAGGGGTGGAGGGGATATTTGGCCAAGCAAATATCCCCTCCCTGTCTGCCGGGCAGCCCCGGCAATGGAAATCATCATCCGCGTAGCGGATGCAAAACCGTGTGTTTTTGTAAGCAGCTGGGGCCTGCTTACTTCTTAGTCTTGGCCAGATCCGTCAGCACCCGCGACGCGGCGAACAGGCCGAAGCTGGCCGTCACCACCATGCCTGCGCCGAAGCCGGCGCAGGATAAACCTTGAGGCCCGCGCGCCTCTCCGGCGTCGCAGGCCTGGGCCTGCGGGTAGACCAGCTGTTCGGTGGAGTAGACGCAGGGCACGCCCATCTTCTTGCCGTCGCGGGCGAAGCCGTGGTGGCGGCGCAGGTTGTAACGCAGCTTGGACAGCAGCGGGTCCTGCGTCACCTCGGACAGGTCGGCCAGCTTGATCTGGCTCGGGTCCATCTGGCCGCCGGCGCCGCCGGAGACGATGAAGCGCTGGCGCTTCCTGGCGCACCAGGCGGCCATCGCCGTCTTCACTTTCAGGCTGTCGATGCAGTCGACGATGTAGTCGTAGCCCTGGCCCAGCATCGCATCCATGTTTTCCTCGGTAACGAAGTCTTCTATTTCCGTCACCTCGCAGGCCGGGTTGATGGCCTTGACCCGCTCGGCCAGCGCGGTCACCTTGGCCATGCCGTACAGCGGGTCCAGCGCCGGCAGCTGGCGGTTGGTGTTGGACTCGGCGACGTTGTCCAGGTCGATCAGCGTCAGCTTGCCGATCGCGCTGCGCGCCAGCGCTTCCACCGCCCAGGAGCCGACGCCGCCGACGCCCACCACGCAGACATGGGCGCGGCGAAAGCCCGCCAGCGCGTCGTCGCCGTACAGGCGGGCAATGCCGCCGAAGCGGCGGTCGAGATCGGCGGAGTGGTCCATCGGGATAACCTGTTGCCCAAAAACGGCCAAGGATAACCAAGCCGCGGCCGGGCTGCCAGCCCTGGCGGGTTCGGGCGCAAGCACGACCGGTTGAGGTGTGGCGTTTCTGGCCCGGCGTGAAGATTTTTTTACAATCCAACCGCTTGATTGATTGGAACCTTTTTCCGATTGCCCTATCTTCATCTGTACGCGCCGGCGAGGCCGGCCGCGTTCCGAGACCGGCACGAATTGCCGTCGGCAGGTCCTCTGCCGGTCGACTCTCAGTTCTAGGGAGAATCCGATGAAGCAGCAAAGATTCGACATCGATCTGGACAAGCATTACAACGCCACCGTGGTGATCGCCTGCGAGGAATGCGGACGAGAAACCCGCCAACATTTGAAGGCCCTGCTCCCCGACCACGCGCTGCGCTGCAGCTGCGGCGCCGACATCACGATGGCCGCGCCGGACATCCAGAAGGCGGAGCGCCGGGCCGACGCGATCCGACAATCGTACCGAATCCACTGAACCGCCTAGACTGACAATCCGTTGAATGCACCATGCCGGCCTTGCGCGCCGGCCCTATCAGGCCAGGCCTGAATCTTCGATGCATGCCCGATGACGGCGGCCCTGGCGGCCGCCGTCGGCATTTGGGCTATTGCGCCAGCTGAGCGTCGTAGTCGCGGAAACCATCCTCCACCGCCGGAATGATGTCGACGAACTCGAAGTAGGGCTCGGTCATCAGCGGGCTGTCGCGCAGCGCGTCTATCAGGTAATAGAAGGCCGGCACCGACTCGGTCTCGAACATCGCCACGTCGCTGCAGCGGGCGGAGAAGGCTTCGGCGTCGAACCAGCGCATGCGCACCTCGGGATAGCGCGCGTAGATCGGCTTCAGGGTCTCTTCTTCGAACCGGCGGCGTTCCGGCCGGCTCAGCCGCAGCCAGTTGGCATGGACGCGCATCAGCGCGAAGAAGGTCATGGTTTTGGACATGGCGATGCTCCTGCATGGAATAAGGGGAAGGCGGGCCGGCTCCGCTCAGCCATTAATGTAGGCGCGCTTGCGATGGCGGAAAACTCGTGTTTAGCTAGGCCCATGCCAGATATTCCGCAGCCGCGCAAACAGCCGCGCCAGGACCGCTCCCGCCATGCCGTCGCCGCCATTCTGGAGGCGGCGGCTCGCATTCTGGCCATCGACGGCTATGCCGCCTTCAACACCAACCGCGTCGCCGAGCTGGCCGGCGTCGGCATCGGCTCGCTGTACCAGTACTTTCCCAACAAGCAGGCCTTGCTGGCCGCGCTGCACCGCCGCCACGGCGAGGAGACGCTGGCGGCGCTGGACGACGCGCTGGCGCGCAGCGCCGGCCGGTCCGCCCGGGAACAGCTGGCGGCGATGGTGGCGGCGGCGCTGGATCTGCACCGGCGAGAGCTGGGGCTGCACCGGGTGCTGGAGCGCGAATGGCCGATCTACGACGAGCCGCCGGCCAGCAATCCTATCGACGCCGCGCTGCGCGCGCGGGTGGCCGGCTGGCTGGCCGCCATCGGCGCGGATCCCGCGCGGGCGGAGCGGCTGCTGCGGATGGCCGACAGCCTGGTGCATGGCCTGCTGCTGGACGCCGATCCGCAGGCCGAGGCGCTGGAAGACGCGATTACCGACGCGCTGGCGGGTTATCTGGCCCTGCCCGCGCGGCAACACACTTGAGGAGAAGCGCAGATGCAGTGGATAGACCTTCGCAGCGATACCGTCACCCATCCGACCCCGGCGATGCGCCGCGCGATGGCCGAGGCCGAAGTCGGCGACGATGTCTACGGCGACGACCCCACCGTGCTGAAGCTGGAGGCGCTGGCCGCCGACAGGCTGGGCAAGGAGGCGGCGCTGCTCGTCCCCAGCGGCACCTTCGGCAACCAGCTGGCGCTGTTCACCCACTGCCGCCGCGGCGACGAGGTGATTGTCGAGGACAACAGCCACATCGTCTGGCACGAGGCCGGCGCGGCGGCGGTGATCGCCGGCGCCCACCTGCGGACGATAGAGGGCGATAACGGCCTGATGGCGGTGGACGCGATCGAGCGGCGCATCCGCGTCGGCGACGACATCCACGAGCCTCGCACCGGTCTGATCTGCCTGGAAAACGCCCATGGCAACGGCCGCGTGCTGCCGTTGTCGGCGATGGCCGACACCGCGGCGCTGGCGCGCGAGCACGGCGTGCCGGTGCACCTGGACGGCGCGCGGGTGTTCAACGCCGCCGCCCATCTGGGCTGCGACGTGCGCGAGGTCACCCGCCACGTCGACAGCGTGATGGCCTGCCTGTCCAAGGGCCTGGCCGCGCCGATCGGCTCCATCCTGGCCGGTTCCGCCGATTTCATCGATCAGGCGCGCCGCAAGCGCAAGCTGCTGGGCGGCGGCCTGCGCCAGGCCGGCGTGATCGCCGCGCCCGGCATCCTGGCGCTGACCGAGATGGCCGCGCGTCTGGACGAGGACCACCGCAATGCCCGCTACCTGGCCGAGGGCCTGGCCAAGCTGCCGTGCGTGGACTTGAATCCGGCCGATGTCCACATCAACCTGGTGTGGTTCCGCTTCAACGCCGACATCGACGCCGCTGAACTGATGGCCGCGCTGAAGCAGGCCGGCTTCCTCGCCAATCCGCCGCATCAGGGCGCGATGCGCCTGGTGACCCACTGGCAGGTAGGCCGCGCCGACATCGACCGCCTGTTGGAGGTGATGCAGCGCGTGCTCTGCGACTGAACGGGCTATAACCATGAGGTAGAAACCGATGGGAGCTGGCCGCATGCGGCAACGCTTGAAGTTCGGCGCGCTGCTGGCGGCCGCTTGCTTTTACCCGGCGCATGGGATGGCCGATGGCCTGGAGCGGGTGCGCATCTACACCGACGACGATCCGCCCTACGTGATGGTGAGCCCGGACGGACAGGTGATGGGTGGCACCACGGTGGAGAAGGTGACGCGCGTGCTGCGCGCGCTGGGCCTGCCGTTCAGCGCGATGCAGGCCGCGCCGTGGGCGCGCGCCTACCAGCAGGCCCGCACCCAGCCCTATGCGATGGTGTTCCCCATCGCCAGGACCCGCGAACGGCAGAAGTACCTGGATTTCACCTTCAAGATTCTCGACGCCGACATTTATTTCTACCGTTTGGCCGCGCGCGCGGATATCCAGCCGCGCACGCTGGAAGAGGCGCGCAAGTACAGCGTCTGCGTGGTGCTGGACGATTATCGGCATGAATTCCTGCTGGAGCAGGGTTTCGCCCGGCTGGAAGTCTCGCCCGATTCCACGCTCAATGTCAGGAAGCTTGCGGCAGGCCGCTGCGACCTGCTGCCGTCCACCGAAAGCGGCATCGCCGGCAAGCTGAAGGCGCTGGGGCTGGAGCGCGGTCTGGTGGCGCGCGGCATCCGGCTGGACAAGCTGGACAGCGGGCTGTACGCCGCTTTCAACAAGGACACGCCGCCAGAAGTGATCGCCCGTTTCCGGGCCGCCGCCGCCGAGGTGCCCTGAGATGCGCCATCTCTCGCTGTTGCTGTGCTGCCTGCTGGCCTGGCCCGCCAGGGCCGAGACGCTGGTGGAGATTCCCACCCGCCCCGGCGTCGCGCTGCGCTTCCTGTTGCTGGAGCCGCCGGGGCCGCCGCGCGCCAATCTGATCCTGCTTGCCGGCGGCGAGGGCTTGCTCAAATTGTCGGCCGAGGGCGAGCTGGGCGCCGGCAGGGGCAACTTCCTGGTGCGCACCCGCCAGGGCTGGGCCGACATGGGTTTCCGCGTCGCGGTGGTGGATGCGCCGTCGGACATGCCGCGCGGCCTGCTCGGCGACTTCCGCGAGCGCGCCGAGCACGCGGCCGACATCGCCGCGGTGTCCGATTACCTGCGGCGGGGCGCGGCGCTGCCGGTGTGGCTGGCCGGCACCAGCCGCGGCACGACCTCGGCGGCGGCGGTCGCGCTGAACCGGCCGGACGCGGCGGACGGCCTGCTGCTGACCTCCAGCATCGACGCCGGGCGCGGCAGCCTGGCCGGTCTGCCGCTGGAGCGGCTGGCGGTCCCGGTGCTGATGATCCAGCACCGCCGCGACGAATGCCGCGCCAGCCGGCCCGGCAACCTGGGGCCGGTGCTGGACCGGCTGCGAGCGGACGCGCCGCGCGAGCTGATGCTGCTGGACGGCGGCGGCAGCGAGGGCGACCCATGCCAACCCTGGGCCTGGCATGGCTACAACGGCATCGAGCGCCGGGTGCTGGGCCTGGCCGGCGCCTGGATGCTGGCGCATGGCCGGCATTGAGGCGATTTGGCAGCCGCGCGCGCCGATGCTACCCTCGCCGCCATCCTCAGATTTTCTATCCCGATCGCCATGAACCCTTCCCACGACCCCCATGCCTGGCTGGAAAGCCTGGATTCCGACCAAGCCGCCGCCTGGGTGGCGGAGCAGAACGCCCGCACCGAGGGCGTGCTGGACGCCGATCCGCGCTTCGCGGGCCTCAAGGCCGACATCCTCGCCCATCTGCGCGACACGCGGCAGATCCCGTACTTCGCCGAGCACAAAGGGTGGCTGTACAACTTCCACCAGGACGAGGCGCATCCGCGCGGCATTTACCGCCGCACCACGCTGGACGCCTACCGCGCCGGCAGCCAGGACTGGCAGACGGTGCTCGACATCGACGCGCTGGCCGACGCCGACGAGCGCGACTGGTATCTGGACGGCGTGTCGCATTGCACGGTCAGGCCGGAGCGGGCGCTGGTGCATCTGACCGACGGCGGCGGCGACGCCACCGTGGCGCGCGAGTACGATGTCGAGACGCGGCGCTGGGTGGAGGACGGCTTCAATTTCCCCGAGGGCAAGAACCACATCGCCTGGCGCGATCCGGACAGCGCCTTTGTCTGCCCAGGCTGGAAGGGCGCGCCGCTGACCCGCGCCGGCTACCCGCGCGAGGTGTGGCTGGTGGAGCGCGCCGCCGATGGCCGGCACGGCTGGACCCTGCTGTTCGCCGCGCCGGAGGACGCGATGATGACCGCCGCCTGGCGCTTTCTCGACAGCGACGGCAGCGCCGTGGACCTGATCGAGGCGTCCGACGGTTTCTACCGCAAGACGTATCACCTGGTGGACGGCGGCCTGGAGGCGCATGCGCTGCCGCTGCCGGCCAAGGCCGAGATCGAGGCCTATATCGCAGGCGATTTCATCGTCAAGCTGGCCGAGGACTGGCGCTGGCGCGGCGAAGCGTATCCCAGCGGCAGTCTGTTGGCGGTGGGCCTGCCCGGGTTGATCGGCGAGGGTCCGGCGCCGCAGCTGCTGCAGGCGCCCGCGCCCAGGCTGGCGGTGGCGGCGGTGGAAACCACCCGCAGCCGGCTGCTGGTCAATCTGCTGGACAATGTCAAAAGCCGCATGCTGTGCTTCGCCAAGCGCGACGGCGCGTGGGAGACGCAGCCGTTGGCGCTGCCGGCCGACGGCGTGATCGAGATCGCCGACCAGCCGTGGCAGAGCGACGTGCTCTATTACAGCTACAGCGACTTCCTGACGCCTAGCGGCCTGTACCGGCTGGACTTGGAAAGCGGCGACAGCGAATGCCTGCGCCGGCAGCCGGAAGCCTTCGATCCGGCGCCCTACGTCGCCGAGCAATGGCAGGCGACGGCGCCGGACGGCGAGCGGATTCCGTACTTCGTGGTGAGGCGGCGCGACGCGCCGTTCGACGGCGCGACGCCGACGCTGCTGTATGGCTATGGCGGCTTCGAGGTGCCGATGCTGCCGTACTACATCGAGAACTTCGGGCCGCACTGGCTGGCCAAGGGCGGCGCCTTCGTGCTGGCCTGCATCCGCGGCGGCGGCGAGTTCGGCCCGCACTGGCACCAGGCGGCGCAAGGGCCGAAGCGCCAGGTCAGCTTCGACGACTTCATCGCGGTGGCGGAAGACCTGATCGCCCGCAAGCTGACCTCGCCGGCCAGGCTGGCGATAGAGGGCGGCAGCAACGGCGGCCTCTTGGTGGGCGCGGCGATGGCGCAGCGGCCGGAGCTGTTCCGGGCCGTGGTGTGCGAGGTGCCCTTGCTGGACATGCTGCGCTACACCCAGCTGTTGGCAGGCGCCAGCTGGATAGACGAGTACGGCGATCCGGACGACGAGGCCGAGCGCGCCGCGCTGGCCGCCTATTCGCCGTACCACAATCTGCGCGCCGACGCGCGCTACCCGCTGGCCTTGTTCACCACCAGCGCCAGCGACGACCGGGTGCATCCCGGCCACGCCCGCAAGATGGCGGCGCGGCTGCTGGCGCTGGGCCACGACGCGCTGTTCTACGAGACCGACGGCGGCGGCCACGCCGGCAATGCCGGCCAGGAGGACACCGCCGCCGAGCTGGCGCGGGTGCTGGTCTACCTCTACCAGCGCTTGTGCGATTGAGGCGGCAGAGGTGGCAGCAAAGGGCGCGAAAGCGCCCTTTTTCATGGCGGCTTGCCTCTTTGGGCCGGTTTGCCGAACGATGATGTCGTTTGCATTTTGCCGATTGCCGCCGCGGGGAGCGCGGGCGTACCATCGCTCGAGGCTGGTTTGTGTCCGGCCGCTTCAAGAACGATAAGAGGAAAACCATGCAAGGGAAGAAATTGCTGCCGCTGGCGCTGCTGTTTGGCCTGCAGGCGGCTTGGGCCGGGGGGCTGGATTATGGCCGCTACGGCGTGGATTTCAAGGGTATGGACCGCGAGGTGCGGCCGCAGGACAACCTGGCGCTGTACGCCAACGGCGGCTGGATGAAGCGCACGTCGATTCCGCCCGAACGCTCGTCGACGGGCGTGGCCGAACTGCTGTACGAGCGCAACCAGCAGCGGGTGCGGGAGCTGATCGAGCGCGCCGATCCGGCGGCATCCGCCGATTCGCGCAAGATCGCCGATCTCTACCGTAGCTTCCTGGACGAGAAAACCATCGCCCGGCGCGGGCTGGCCCCGCTGAGACCGAAGCTGGCCGCCATCGCCGCGCTGGACAGCGCCGACGCCGCCATCGCCTACATGGGCCGGCTGCAGGATCAGCCGGAAGACACGCCGTTCCGTTTCTATGTCGGCCAGGACAACAAGAACTCGGCCGCCTATCTCGCCGGCGTCTCCCAGTCGGGGCTGGCGATGGACCGCGACTATTATCTCGGCCAGTCGGCCGACTTCGCCGCCGCGCGCAAGGCTTACCAGGCTTATCTTGCCCGCTTGCTGGCGCTGGCTGGCGAGAAGGACGCCCAGCCGCGCGCCGCCGCGGTGCTGGCGCTGGAAACCCGGCTGGCCCAGGCGCAATGGAGCAATGTCGACAACCGCGACGCGCAGAAGACCTACAACAAGACCGCCGCGGGCGAACTAGCCGGCAAGCTGCCCGGCTACGATTGGCCGGCGCTGCTGAAGGACGCGCAGCTGGCTGCCGCGGCTGACCTCAACCTGGACCAGCCCAGCTATCTGGAACAGCTGCCCGCCCTGCTGCGCGCGACGCCGCTGCCGGCGCTGCGCGACTACCTGACGCTGCGCACGCTGGACGCCTACGCGCCCTATCTGGACAAGCCGTGGGTGGCCGCCCGCTTCGCCTTCTACGGCAAGGCGCTGGACGGCCGAGCGGTGGACCGGCCGCGCTGGAAGAAGGCGGTGGGATTCGTCGACGAAGGCATGGGCGAGGCGGTGGGCAAGCTGTACGTGGCCAAATACTTTACGGCCGAGGCCAAGCGCCAGGCCGACGAACTGGTGCGCAACCTGCTGACCGCCTATGACCAGAGCGTGGACAAGCTGGATTGGATGAGCGCGGAAACCAAGCGCGAGGCGCATCTGAAGCTGTCCAAGTACACGCTGAAGATAGGCTACCCGGACAAGTGGCGCGATTACGCCAGCCTGGAGATCCGCCCTGACGATCTGATAGGCAACGCCGAGCGCGTCGCCGCGTTCAACTACCGCCGCCAGGCTAGGCACCTGGGCCAGCCGGTGGACAGGACCGAATGGGGGATGACCCCGCAGACCGTCAACGCCTACTACAACCCGGCCAACAACGAGATCGTGTTCCCGGCCGCCATCCTGCAGGCGCCGTATTTCGACCCGGCCTTCGACACGGCGGTCAACTACGGCAGCATCGGCGCCACCATCGGCCACGAGATCAGCCACGGCTTCGACGACCAGGGCCATCTGTTCGACGGCGACGGCAATATGCGCAACTGGTGGACGCCGGCCGACGAGGCGCACTTCAAGGAAGTGACCGCCAAGCTGGTCAAGCAGTACGGCGGCTACGAGCCGGTGAAGGGACACAAGGTCAACGGCGAGCTGACGCTGGGAGAGAACATCGCCGACAACGCCGGCCTGGAGATCGCCTACAAGGCGTATAAGATCGCGCTGGGCGGCAAGGAAGCGCCGCTGCGCGACGGCCTCAGCGGCGACCAGCGCTTCTTCATCGCCTTCGCCCAGTCCTGGCGCAGCAAGAGCCGCGACGCCTCCACGCTGAAGCAGCTGGTGTCCGATCCGCACACGCCCGATTTGTGGCGTGCCTTCGGCACCGTCCGCAACCTGGATCCGTTCTACCAGGCTTTCGGCGTCAAGTCGGGCGACAAGATGTATCTGCCGCCGGCGCAGCGTTTCCATTTGTGGTGGTGAGCGGCAAGGCATGAAAAACGGCAGCCAAGGCTGCCGTTTTTCATGCATGGGGTGGGGTCAGAAGCTCAGTCCGGCGCCCAGGTAGGCGCCGTCGGCCAGCTTGCGGCTGCGGCTGTCGTTGTCGCGGCGGATGTCGAAGTAACGGTAGCCGGCCTCCACGCTGAGCGGTCCGACCACGTTCCAGCGCACGCCGGCGGCGTAGTCGTTGACGCGGTTGACGCTGCCGCTGGCGAAGCTGCTCGGCGCGTAGTAGGCCTGGCCGAACAGCTTGATCTTGGGGGTGACGTCGAAGCTGGCGCGGCCGCCGACCAGCGCGGCGGTGGCGGAGCCGCTGTCCGGCGACAGCGCCATCAGCTTGCCGCCGCCGGCCACTGTCAGCGGGCCCAGCGGCAGCGCGAACTCCAGGCCGGCGCCGCCGGCGCTGCCCTTGTGGTCGTCGCGCAGGTAGTCGAGGTTGAGGCCGATGCCGAAACCGTCCGGCGTGCGGGTGATTTGCTGGGTGCCGTTGCCGGCGCCGAACATGTAGTCGGCGGCGTGGGCGCCGCCGGCCAGCCCGGCCAGCGCCAGGGCGATTGCGAAGTGCTTCATGCGGTCCATTCCTGTTGGTTCAAACGACAACAGATAGTGACCAATTTCTAAAAAACAAGTTCATCTGGCCGGCCGCGAGCGCGCGGCCCCGGGACGGCATGCCGTCCGGCTCCACCGCCAACGGCAAGGCCCGGCGGGGCCGGGCCTTGCGCGCGGACATCGCGACGGCGCGGCTCAGCCGTTCAGCCGCTGCTCCAGCGCCAGCACCATCGCCTTCAGCGCCGACACTTCGGCTTCCAGCGCCGCCACGCGGCCGGTCAGGCCCACGTCTATCACTTCGCAGGCCTGGGCCGGGAGGATTTGCGGCTCGCCGGACAGCAAATGGCACCAGCGCGCCTCGCGCTCGCCCGGCTGGCGCTCCAACTTCGCCGCCAGCGGCGGGTACTTGTCGGCCAGCGCGTTCAGCGCCGTCTCGACCTCGTCCACGCCGGAGAAGCTGTAGATGCGGCCGGCGCGGGCGCGGATCTCGGCACTGGTCTGCGGGCCGCGCAGCGTCAGCAGGCATAGCGCGGCCAGGCGCGCGCCGTCTATGTTCCACTCGTAATTGAGGCGGTGCTCGTACTTGGCGACCCGGCTGCCGGCCGGCAGCCGCTCGGCGACCAGCTTCTTGGCGATCAGCGCGTCCAGCGCGGCGCTGGCGTCGGACTCGGACAGCTGCATCACCGGCTCGCGGCTGGTCAACTGGTTGCAGGCGCCGACGAGGGCGTTCAGCGTCAGCGGATAGGCGTCGGGCGTCAGCGCCTGCTTTTCCAGCAGCGCGCCCAGCACGCGCACTTCCGCCGCGTCGAGTTGGTGCGTGTCCATACATCCTCCATGGCAAGACAATGCTGTCATCATCGCATCAAATCGGCCTGCCGTCCCGAAGCCGGCTCAATCCGGCAGACGTTTCTCCAGCGCCTCCAACTGGCGCAGGCGGCGGATCTGGCGCAGCCGGCTGTCGTGCTCCTCCTCGCTCAGCGCGCGGTACAGCGACACCGCCATGCCTATCATGATCAGCATGAAGGGCAGCGCGCTGACGATCAGCACCGCCTGCAGCGCCTTCAGGCCGCCGCTCTGCAGCAGCACCAGCGCGATGGCGGCCAGGAGCACGCCCCAGATCAGCTTGACGCGGTGGCTGGGGTTCAGGCTGCCGCCGCTGGTGAACATGCCCAGCACGAAGGTGGCGGAATCGGCGGAGGTGACGAAGAAGATGATCACCAGCGTCATCGCCAGCAACGACAGGAAACGGCCGCCGGGCAGCTGCTCGAACATCACGTACAGCGCGGTGGACACGTCGGCCTTGACCGCGGAGACCAGGTCGGCGCCGCCGAACAGCTGCAGGTCCAGCGCGGTGCCGCCGAAGGCGGAGAACCAGACGAAGCTGGCCAGCGCCGGCACCAAGAGCACGCCGACGATGAATTCGCGCACGGTGCGGCCGCGCGAGACGCGGGCGATGAACATGCCGACGAAGGGCGCCCAGGTGACCCACCAGGCCCAGTAGAACAGCGTCCAGTTGGCCATCCAGGTGCCCTGGGTGAACGGGCTCATGCGCAGGCTGGTGCTGGTCAGATTGCCCAGGTAATCGCCCAGCGTGGTGGTGAAGGTGTCGAAGATGAAGCCGGTGGGCCCCAGGATCACCACCGCCAGGAACAGCAGCATCGCCAGCACGATGTTCAGGTTGGACAGCCATTTGATGCCGCGCGACAGGCCGGTCAGCGACGACAGCAGGAACAGCGCGGTGGCGATGACGACGATGGCCACGGTCAGCGTGGCGGACGGCGTGACGCCGAACAGCATTTCCAGGCCGCTTTCGATCTGCAGCGTGCCGAAGCCCAGCGTGGTGGCGACGCCGAACACGGTGGCCAGCACCGCCAGCACGTCGATGGCGACGCCGATCGGGCCGTCGACGCGGTCGCCCAGCAGCGGGCGGAAGGCGGCGCTGATCAGGCCCTTCTGGCCGCGGTTGAACTTGAAGTAGGCCAGCGCCAGCGCGGTCAGGCTGTACACCGCCCATGGGTGCAGGCCCCAGTGGAAGAAGGCGTGGCGCATCGCCAGCCGCGCGGCTTCTGCCGATTCCGGCGCGGTGGCCGCGCTGGCCGGCGTGGCGAAGTGGGACAGCGGCTCGGCCACGCCCCAGAACACCAGGCCGATGCCCATGCCGGCGGAAAACAGCATGGAAAACCAGCTCAGGCGGGAGAATTCCGGCTCTTCGTCCTCCTTGCCCAGCCGGATGTGGCCGAAGCGGCCGAAAGCCAGGTAGAGGGCGAACAGCAGGAAGCCGAACACCGACAGCAGGTAGAACCAGCCGAAGCGGGAAATGGTGAAGCTCAGCCACTCCGAGGCGGCGGCGGTCATGTGTCCGGGGGCGACGGCGCCCCAGAGCGCGAACAATACGGCGAACAACAAAGACAGGCGTAGGACCATCGGAACTCCTTGCATGGCGGCGAGGCGCCCCGCTCGGGGCGCGCGACCGTGATGGATGGTGGCGTATGGCGCGGCAGGGCCGCGGGCGAAGCCGGCGATGGCCGGCGCGAAGACCCCGCCCGGGCAAAGGCCGGACGCTGGCGGGGCGAGACAGCGCAAATGGGTATGATTCTACGGATTGACGGGCGGCGTACCCGTTCTGGCAGAGATGGCTGTCTGAATTATTGAATGAAATCAATCAATTGCTTTTTAGATTATCATTATTAGCGTTTTCTTGTAAACAGGGAATGTGGCATTCCGCGCAGAAGGCCCGGGCGGGCGGCCCGGCTTGACAGCGGATGGCGGCTTCGCCAACCTGTCGCGTTCATCGGGATGCGGGCATCGGGAGCGGACATGATTCGAGTGGATATTTTGCTGGTGGAACAAGGGCTTGCCGCGTCGCGGACCGCGGCGCAGAACCTGGTCGCGGCCGGCCGCGTCAGTTGCCGCGGCGCGGTGGTGGCCAAGCCCAGCCAGAAATTTCCAGCGGATGCGGCATTCGACATCGTCGCCGACGAGGCCGACCGCTACGTGTCGCGCGGCGGGCTGAAGATGCGCGGCGCGCTGGACGCCGCCGGGCTGGAGATCGCCGGCTGGACCGCGCTGGACGTCGGCCAATCCACCGGCGGCTTCACCGACTGCCTGCTGCAGGCCGGCGCGCGCCGGGTGGTGGGCGTGGACGTCGGCCACGACCAGCTGCACCCGCGGATGCGCGAGGATGCGCGGGTCCGCTACTTTGAAGGCGTCAACGCCCGCGCGCTGGACCGCGCGGCGCTGCTGGCCGCCAACGACGGCGACGGCTTCGATCTGATGGTGTGCGACGTGTCCTTCATCTCGCTGAGCCTGGTGCTGCCTTCCGCCTTGCCCTTGTTGAAGCCGGGCGGCCGGCTGCTCAGCCTGGTCAAGCCGCAGTTCGAGGTGGGGCGCGAGGGCTTGTCCAAGGGCGGCATCGTCCGCGACGAGACCCTGTACCCGCTGGTGAGGGACAAGATAGATCGGGTGCTGGCCGAGCAGAACATGCAGACGCTGGCCTGGTTCGACAGTCCGATCAAGGGCGGCGACGGCAACCGCGAGTTCTTCGTCCACGCCGGGCGGCGCTGAGAAACGGCAAGGCCCGCGCGAGGCGGGCCGGCGTGTTGCGGGCCAGGGCTTACTCGACGCGGATGTCGTCGTCTTCCTGGCTGCGCACCACCAGCAGCGGACACTGGCTGCGGCGCAGGATGTCCTCGGCGAAGCTGCCCAGGAACAGATGGGCCAGGCCGCTGCGGCCATGAGTGCCGAGCACGATCAGATCGGCCTGCTGCGCGCTGGCGTAGCCTATCAGCAGATCGGCCAGGTCATGGCCGCCTTCCCAGCTTTTTTCCAGATGGCTGACCACATTGCTCAGGCCGGCGTTGCGGGCGATCTCCTGCGCGCGCGCCAGCGCTTCCTGGCCCTGCTGCAGCGCCAGGTCGTAGCCGGGGTCGCCGGCGTAGACGCCCAGGCTGTCCACGGCCAGATCGCGCAGGCTGGCGACATGGATCAGGGTCAGGCGCGCTTCGGTGAACTTGGCGACGCGTATGGCCTCGTGCAGGGCTTTGTCGGAATTGTTGCTGCCGTCTATCGCGGCGATGATGTGACGATACATGGGCTGCTCCTTCGCGAACTACCGCTTGGTGGGATGCCTTCAGCATACTCTGATGGCGGCGGCGATGTCTCGCCGGGCGAGCGCGGGTGTTGATCCAGGGCAAATGCGTGGCCGCGATGCTTGGCTCGAATCAGGCTATGGGTTTGGCTCATGGAGTCCGCTGCGCGGACGAATGTTTGCATGGCGGGGCTGCCCGCCGAGCAGGTCGGGGAGCTGTTTCGCCTGCTCCCTATCACTGAGCGAATCAGAGATTCGCACGCAGTCACCCCTAGGCGACCCCTGCGGTCCGAGAAACCCCGGCAAAACAGCCTTGATCCAGGCGCCGCCGATCGAAAAAACGGCGGCTTAAAGGCCCCTGGAGCCAGGCTGCTTTGCCGGCACGGGCCGAAGGGGATGTGGCGCCTGTCGACAAACAATCAACGTTGGGACGCTTTAGACCAGAAACCCCAGATATTGCCGTTCCCAGGCGGTGACCTGGCGATGGTAGTCGTTCAGCTCCACCTCCTTCACCGCCAGGTAGGCGCGGCTGAAGTCGGCGCCGAACAGCTCCTCGGCGCAGCCGGCGGCCATCGCCGCGCAGGCGGCGTCCAGCGTGGTCGGCAGGCTGGCGGCCTGCTGCTTGAACACATTGCCGTGCACCGCCTCGTCCGGCACCAGCTTACCCTCTATGCCGGCGAGGCCGGCGCCCAGGCTGGCGGCCAGCGCCAGATAGGGATTGGCGTCGCAGCCGGGCAGGCGGTTTTCCACCCGCCGCGCCTCGGGGCCGGATACCGGCACCCTGAGGCCGACCGAGCGGTTGTCCAGCCCCCAACTGAGGTTGACCGGCGCCGCCATGCCCTTGACGAAGCGGCGGTAGGAGTTGGGATTGGGACAGAACATCGGCATCAGTTCGGGCAGGAAGCGCTGCAGGCCGGCGATGAAGCCGAAGAATTCCGGGCTTTCCGAGCCGTCGGCGCGGCTGAAGGCGTTGCGGCCCTGGCGGTCCACCACGCTCTGGTGGATGTGCATCGAGCTGCCGGGCTGGCCGGGCAGCGGCTTGGCCATGCACACGGCGCTGAGGCCGTGGCGGTGGGCGATTTCCTTCAGCGCGGTCTTGAACAGGAAGGTATCGTCGGCCAGCTTCAGCGCGTCGCCGTGCTTGAGGTTGATCTCGAACTGGCTGGGGCCCATCTCGTGCACGCAGGTGTCGGTGGCGATCTCCAGCGTTTCGCAGGCCTGGTACAGCTCGTCGAAGAACGCCTCCAGTTCGCCCAGCGCGGAGAAGCCGAAGGCGTCGAAGCCGGCCTCGCGGCGGCCGCTGGCAAGCTGGGGCGGCTGGAATGGCTGCGCCGGGTCGCCGTGGGCGGCGAACAGGTAGAACTCGAGCTCCGGCGCCACCACCGGCGCCCAGCCGTGGGCGCGGTAGCGCGCCAGCACTTGCTTCAGCACCGAGCGCGGCGCTAGCGGCGACAGGCCGCCGTCGTGGTCGACGCAGTCGCAGATCACCATCGCGCGCGGAGTCTTGGCCCAGGGCATCGGCCGCAGCGTGTCGTAGTCCGGCGCCAGCGTGACGTCCGGATCGTGCTCGCCGTAAAAGCTGTAGTCGGGGAATTCGCCGACGCAGCTTTGCAGCGGCACCGCGCGCGCGATGCGCAGCGGCTGCCCTTGGATGAAGGCGGCGGCGGGCAGGGTCTTGCCGCGGGGAAAACCATGGACATCGGCAAAGGCGAGCTCGACGTCTCGCACCTTGCTGTGTTGCAGCCATTCGGCTCGGCCTGCGGGCATGCGGGCTTCGGACATACGTTTCTCCACTGAGCTTGCGGGATTCCTGTCCGTCCTCGGTGTTTTTTTTGCTGTCATGGAGCATGTGCCCGTTGCCATTATGCCAGCCGCAACGGCGGCGGCAAGTGCGGCGTGCGTGGAGCTGGCCTGTGTCCTTGTTGCGAGCGCCTCGCGGCCGTTTTCGGGAAACGGCCGCTTGCCGGAAAATGCCGGACGGACGCTCAGAGCCGGAAGCGGCTGACCGTCTGGTGCAGATTGGACGCCTGCTGGTCGATGGCGCGCACCGCCTCCACCGCGTGGCTGACCGAGTTCTGGGTTTCCTCGACCACGCCGGCCACCTGCTCGACGTTGCCGGCGATATTGGTGCCGGCCTGGCTTTGCTCGCCCATCGCCACCACCACGTTGTGCACGTGTTCGAGCGCGGTGGTCGCCTGCTGGCTGATGGATTCCAGCGTTTCCGCCGCCTGGTGCACCTGCTCGACGCCGGCCTGCACCGCGGGGCGGATTTCGTCCATGCGGCCGGAGACGTTGCCGGTCTCGTTGATCACCGCCTGCACGATGTTGCTGATCTCGTCGGTGGCGCTGGCGGTGCGTTCGGCCAGCTTGCGCACCTCGTCGGCCACCACCGCGAAGCCGCGGCCCATCTCGCCGGCGCGGGCGGCCTCGATCGCGGCGTTCAGCGCCAGCAGATTGGTCTGGTTGGCGATGTCGCGTATGGTTTCGGCGATGCTGCTGATGCTGCGGCTGCGCTCGGCCAGCTGGCCTACCATGTCGCTGGCGCCGTGGATCTGGTCTGCGATCTGGCGGATGCCGTTGGCGGCGTCGCCGGCCAGGTTCTTGCCGTGGCGCGCCAGCTCGGCGGTGTCGCGCGCGCCGGTCTCGGTGTCGCGGGTGCTGGCGCTGACGTGGTCGATGCTGACCGACAGCTGCTCGATGGCGGCGGCGGCCGAGGTGGTGGACGAGCTGGCGATGCCGGACACCTCATGCACCTTGTCCATGTCGCTGGAGAGCTGGTGGCAGGAGTGGTTGATGCTGGACGTGGCGCGGCCGATTTCGTCTATCATCTGCCGCAGCTTGCCGCGCATGTCGTTCATCGCGCCCAGCAGGCTGTCCGGCCCGCCCTTGACCTGGATTTCCAGGCTGAGGTCGCCGTCGGCGATGGCCTTGACCACGTTGGCGGCGTAGCGCGGCTCGCCGCCCAGCGACTGCAGTATCGAGCGCGACATCCAGCCCACCAGCGCGCCCAGCACCACCACGCAGATCGCGGCGACCGCCATCAATGTGCGCGCCTCGCTCCAGAACAGCTGGTCGATGTCGTCGATGAAGATGCCGGTGCCTATGGTCCAGTCCCACGGTTCGAAGCGGAACACGCCGTTCAGCTTGGGAAACTCCTGGTCGCCGCTGCCCTTGCGCTTGGTCTGGATCACCAGCACGCCGTAGTGGGCGTCCTTCATCGCGTCGTCGTAGGCTTCCACCGTGCTGCGGCCATCGGGCAGCTTGCTGCCCATGTCCAGCTTGCCGACGCGGTCCTTGCTGGGGTGGAACAGCACGCGGTGCTCGCGGTTGCGGCCGAAGAAGTAGATGTCGTCCACCTTCAGCGCGGAGAGCGCGGCGATCGCCTGCTTCTGCGCCTCGGCGCGCGGCATGCCCTTGGCTTCCAGCTGCTGGAAGTGCGTGAGGCTGTTTTCCGCCATTTTCAGCAGGTGGACGATCTGGTCGCGCTTTTCCTGGTGCAGGGTGGCGCGGGTGGAAAGCAGCGCGGTGGTGGACAGGCCGAGCAGCGCCAGCAGGCTGGCGGCGATGATGATGATCAGGCGAGTATTCAGCTGCATTTTCGACACTCTGGGGTAGGGGAACAAACCGCCGCATGCGCGGCGGCGGCGCGGTTCCGCGGGAGCGGTCCGGCGCCGGCTGATTATGCGTTTCTGTTGTTACAGTCTAGTTCAGGACGCAAATATCAACATCGCAATTTTCCCTAACCCGGACGTCATGCCGCGGCGGCTGGCAGGCGTCCGCCGCGCACCGCCGCGTCGAACAGCCGGTAGTCGGCTTCCACCTGGTCGGCGTAGGCCTGGGCGTAGTCGGCCAGCATCTGGTCGAACTTGTCGGAATCGCCCAGGTAGCCTGCGATCTCGGCCGCGCAGCCGCCGGACTTGGCGTGGGCGCGCGCCAGCGTCCAGCCGCAGGCCTGGCCGTAGCTGGCCAGCTCTTCGGCGGTGGCGAAGGCCTCCAGCGCCGGGGCGGCCTTCATGTCGCGCAGCTGGCGCATGTAGAAGTGGCGGCCGTCCGCGCCCTGGGTCCAGCCCAGGAACAGGTCGCTGGTGGCCTGCATCAGGCGCTGGCCGAACACCACGCGCTTGCCCTGGTTGCCGTGCACGCATGGCTGGGTGAAGGACTCCAGCACCGACGGCCGCGCCTCTTTCAGTTGCAGGAACAGCGGCTGGTCGTAGTCGTCCTGCAGCAGCAGCGCCAGGCAGCGGGTGCCGACGCTGCCGACCCCCACCACCTTGAACGCCGCGTCCACCAGCCGGAAGCGCTGCAGCAGCTCGCGCCGGTCTTCCTTCAGCGTGTCGATGTAGCTGTCCAGCATGCGCTGGATCTTGGCGCGGCTGTCCTCGCCCAGCCAGTCGTCGCAGGCGGCGAGCGGGCTGTTGTGGTCGTCCAGGTGGAAGATCACCGGCGGGTTGTCGCGCAGCCGCAGGCCGCCGCCCTCCAGGTCGGCCATCTTGGGCAGCAGCCGCTCCTGGGTCTGATTGCGCGCCTTGCCGGCCACTTTGTTCAGCTGCTGGCGCATGCCTTCGTCGGTGGCCTGGGACAACAACTGCTCGAAGCCGACGCGGCAGTACCACAAGTCCAATTGGCTCATCTGCGAGAAGGCGCGGATGCGGCGGCGGTAGGTGCCGGCCAGGCGCAGCACGATTTCGCGCGCGGCCGGCGCGTCGAAGCCGCGGCTGCGGCCGGCCAGCACCAGGCTGACCGCCAGCCGCTTGATGTCCCATTCCCAGGGACCGGGATGGGTTTCGTCGAAATCGTTGATGTCGAACACCAGTTGCCGCTCCGGCGACGCGAAAAAGCCGAAGTTCATCAGGTGGGCGTCGCCGCAGATCTGCATCTTGAGCCCGCTGTCCGGCCCGGCGGCGAGGTCGGCGGCCTGGATCATCGCCATGCCGCGGAAGAAGGCGAACGGCGACGCGTGCATGCGCGCGTAGCGCAGCGGCGCCAGCGCCGGCACCCGGCCTTGGGAGGTGGACTCCACCAGCGCCACCACGTCCCGATCCGGTGCCAGGTGGAGTTCGGCCTGGCTGGAGCGGGGGCAGGCGCGGCGGCGGGCCTTGCCGTCGGCGTAATGCTGGTCGTACTTCGGATGGGAGGCGGTGGTCATCGGCGTATCCGTGGGGAGCGTATGCCGTCAGTGTAACCGCGTGCGCGCGCGATGGGCATTCGACAGCATTCGGCGAGGTGCGGGCCCGCGACGTTTATTCACAGCTTATTAGAAATTGTCCACATTGTGCACAGGCGCTTGTGGATGAAATCCTTTACCCACACGGCGGAAAAGGAAAAGGCGTTTTTCGGCAAGTTGTCCACAGTCTTATCCCGGGATATTCAGTTTGCCCACAGTCATTCGCGCAATTTCAGATTTATCCACAGTCATTTGCGGGTGCAGCCGTGGATCTGCTTCTTCCAGGCGGGACTCAAGGGCATGCCGTTCAACCGGACTTCCAGCCGGCTGCCTTCGCCTCGCGGCAGGATGTCCACCCGGGTGCCGGAGGCGTCGCTGACCGGATTGCGCAGCGCCAGGCTGCGGCTGCCGTCGCTTTCTTCGCGGCGTTCGACGAAATCGTCGGGGATGTGCAGCTTCTGCAGGCCTTGCTGCAGGCAGTCGGCCACCTGCTGCGGCGGACGGGGGCTGTTCAGGCTGAGCGCGGGCGCGGCGCGCAGCGGCGTGGCGCAGGCCAGCAGGGACAAGGAGATGGCGAGGGGGAGAACGGCGCGGAGTAGGGACATCGGCTTAGGCATCGGTTGGTGAAACAATGCCTTTTTGGTGCGCCGCGGGCCGCCGCGGGTTCCGGCGGCCGCGGCGGCAAGATGTTAAGCGATGTTACGCGAAGCGGTCGCCGGGCTGGCAGCGGCGCAGGAAGGCCAGCATGTCGGCGACGCGGGCGTCGCCTTCGGCCGGCGCCCAGGCGGCCTGATCGGCGGCCGGCAGCGGCAGGTAGGGGCCGCGCTTGATCTCGAATACCACGCTGCCCGGTTCCAGCGACACCACCGAGTGCCAGGTGCCGGCCGGCATCTCGAACACGCGCGCGCCGTCTTCGCTCAGCCGGTGGCGGGCGACGACGGTTTCGCCGGCGGCGTCGAACTCGATCCAGTCCAGCGCGCCGGACAGCATGATCAACAGCTCGGGACTGCCGGGATGACGGTGCGGGCGGACGTAGGTATCCGGCTCCATCGCGATGGCCAGGCGCTGAATGGCGTCACCCAGTTCGGCGTGGATGTTGTGGTGGGCGCGCAGGCGCGGCGCACAGGCGGCCTGGGCGGACAGATCTGCGAGATCCGATTGGGTCAGGAGCTTCATGGCGATGTTTTAGTAAGTACAAACCATGATTATGACCCGAAAGACGATGCGTGTGGAGCCGCGTGGGATTGCATCAATCGATGCGGGATATCTTTGCGAAATTGGCAAAACTGTTTCGGATTTAGACTGGCTTCTAAATGTAAATCACCGTTAATACAATTCAGTTTCCAACATGTATGAATGATGGTGTGGTCATGAGCGAAAAGAAAAATGTATTGCTGACAGGTTCGACCGGATTCATTGGTGCCCATTTGTTGAATGAACTGGTTAGTTCTAGCGATGTCGGAACTGTCTATGTGGCGTGCCGAAAAATTGACTGGTCCAAGCCCAGGCAGCGCATACTGGATGCCTTTAAGAAATTTTCCATCTATGCCAATGCTGACTTGGCGGAGATAGACAAAATCAAAATGATCGATGGGGACATCACGCAGAAAAATCTGGGCTTGTCCGTCGAAGATTATCAAGAGTTATGCGAAAACGTGGATGTGATTCATCACATCGCCGCTCGCGTCAATCACATCCGTCCGTATGATGTTTTGAAGGGCGCGAATGTGGATAGTGTCGCCGACCTGCTGGAAATGGCGCGGACGGGCCGAAGCAAGGTGGTGAATTTTGTTTCGACGCTGGGATCGGCTGTCCGAGTTGACGCGGATGGAAAGTATGTCGAAGACTTTCCGGAAGAGGAGCGCCTCAACTCCGATATGGGCTATCTGTTATCCAAGTGGGAGGCCGAAAAGCTTGTCGGTGATTTCCACCGCTCTGGAGGAAAGGGGAATATATTCCGCCTAGGTTATATTTCCGGCCACAGCCAGACCGGAGCGGCACTGTTCAGCGACAACCAGTTCATGCTGTTCATCAAGAGTTGTGTTCAGCTGGGCTATGCGCCGGAACTGAAGCGACTGATCAATTTCACACCGGTTGACTTTACCGCCCAGATTATGAATTTGCCCCGCTATATGACCGAGGGCGGCCATGTCGTTAACCTGTTCAATTACACGGAATTGATTTCCTGGCAGGAGATCGTCGCGTGGTTGAATAACCGTGGTTACCGGATTCAGACGCTTGAATTCTACGAATGGCAGAAGAAACTGTTGGCGGATGGAGAAAACAACGCGCTGTATCGTTTCTTCCCCTTGTATGGCACTGAGGGCGCGCATGAAAAGATCCTGCGCTTTGGACGAGAAATCCAGAAATTCCGCACGGAGAAGATCGAGGAGGCGGCCCAGTCCCACGATGTTTATCCTCCGAAACTGAAGTTCGAGCTGCTGGACCGATATCTGTGCTATTTGCAGTTGCAAGCGTTCTTGCCCTTGCCGTCCCAGGCATCGGATTCGGTCCCGCTCCAGAAGTGGGCCGAAATCGCAATGACTTGATTGCCGGATTAATCGGCACGGGCATGCGAGCATGCCCGGTTTCACCATGTCAAATTAACCGGAGTGTTCATGCGTTCGCGGACATTGTTTCTATTCGCCGGAATCTGCGCGTTCTCTGTCGCCAACATCTATTACAACCAGCCCTTGCTGGTGTTGTTCGCGCAGACGTTCGGGGCCGATGTCGGCCAAGCCAGCTCCATCGCGATGACCGTGCAGTTGGCCTATGCGGTGGGACTGGTGTTGTTTGTGCCCCTGGGGGACTGGGTTAGCCGTCGCAAATTGATGATTTCGCTGCTGTGCGTCAATGCGGCCGGTTCAATCTGGGCGGCGTCCTCCTCCAGTTTGCCCATGCTGATCGCCGCTCATGTCGTCATCGGCATGACGTCAGTCGGCGCGCAAATCATCATACCGGCCGTATCTTTGATGATGTCTCCCGAGCAGCGAGGCCGCGCGGTCGGCACGGTGATGAGCGGCTTGCTGGCCGGTATTTTGCTGGCCAGAACGCTATCCGGCTTGGTGGGCGGCTATGCCGGCTGGCGAACGATGTATGCCCTTGCCGCAGGCATCGATATCGGTTTGATCGCGGTGGTGGCGGCGACTTTGCCGGCGAGCGGCGGATTGGCGCGTTCATCCTATGGCCAATTGCTGCGCTCCCTGGGACAGCTGTTGGCGACGGAGCGGGAACTGCGGCTTGCCTGTCTGTGCGGCGCTTTGATGTTTGGCGCCTTCAGCGCGTTATGGGGCGCGTTGGCTTATCTGCTGTCCCGCCCGCCCTATCGCTTTCATAGCGATGCCGTCGGTTTGTTCGGCTTGGTCGGCATCGCCGGCATTTTCGCGTCCCCGTTCATTGGCCGGCTGGCGGACCGCCTGGGCGCGCGAGCGGTTGTGTTGCTGGGCGCGATAGCCGCCGCCTGCGCCTTTGCCCTGATTGGCAGCAGCGCATCCCTGTTGCCGGCGCTGTTGTTGGGAATCGTCATTCTGGACTTGGGCGGCCGCGCCGGCTTGGTGGGCAATCAATTGCGCGCCTTGTCCTTGTCCGACAGCGCGCGCAGCCGTCTGAACACGGTGTTCATGGCGTGCTATTTCCTGGGCGGCGCCCTCGGCACCCGAGCCGGGGCCGCGCTGGCCGGAGAGTACGGATGGAGCGGCATCGCGGCGTTGGGCTTGGCTGCGTCGACCGTCGTGATTGTTTTAAATGCGAATGCCATCGTGGCGCTGCGCCTGATCTGGAGAGTTTCATGAAAAATGCTTATATCTGCGATGCCGTGCGTACCCCCTTTGGTCGTTACGGCGGTTCTCTGTCTTCCATTCGCGGCGACGAGCTGGCGGCGCTGCCCATCCAGGCCTTGCTGGCGAGGAACCCGCAATTGGGCGCGGCTTCGATCGACGATGTGATCTATGGATGCGCCAACCAGGCCGGAGAGGACAATCGGAACGTGGCGCGCATGGCGGCGCTGCTGGCGGGGTTGCCGGCAGCCGTGCCGGGCACTACGGTCAACCGCTTGTGCGGTTCCAGCCTGGATGCGCTGGCGATGTCGGCGCGGGCGTTGAAAAGCGGCGAAGCGGAGCTGCTTGTCGCCGGCGGGGTGGAAAGCATGAGCAGGGCACCTTACGTGGTGGGCAAAGCGGACAGCGTGTTCTCGCGCTCTCTGAAGATGGAGGACACCACCATGGGTTGGCGTTTCGTCAATCCGAGAATGAAGACCCTGTATGGCGTGGATACCATGCCGGAAACCGCGGAAAACGTGGCGAAGGAGTTCGGCGTGTCACGGTCCGACCAAGATGCGTTCGCCTTGTTGAGCCAGCAACGGACCGCAGCGGCCTATGAGCGGGGTTTTTTTGCCGATGAGCTGATGGAGGTGCGTATTCCGCAGCGGAAGGGCGAGGACAAGATATTTGCCCAGGACGAGCATCCGAGGCAAACCTCGCTGGAGGAACTGGCGCGGCTCAAAGGCGTTGTCACTCCGGATGGCACGGTGACTGCCGGAAACGCTTCAGGCATCAATGACGGCGCTTGCGCATTGCTGTTGGCGGGCGAGGAGGGGATTCGCCGCCATGGACTGGTACCGCGCGCCCGCATCTTGGCGGCAGCGGCAGCGGGAGTAGCGCCCCGAGTGATGGGAATGGGGCCGGTGCCGGCGATCAACAAGGCCTTGGCGCTGGCGGGGTTGAGGCTGGAGCAGATCGACCACATAGAATTGAATGAAGCGTTCGCTGCCCAGGCGCTGGCGGTGCTGCGGGAGTTGCGTCTGTCGGACGACGATAGCCGAGTCAACCCCAATGGCGGGGCCATCGCGTTGGGCCATCCGCTTGGCGCCAGCGGCGCGCGGCTGGTCTCCACCGCGGTGTACCACCTGGCGCGGACGGGGGGACGCTACGCGCTGTGTTCCATGTGCGTGGGCGTAGGCCAGGGCATCGCTATGGTGATTGAGCGGATTTAACGGGAGGCGGGCAGGCATCCGCCGATGCGGACTTGCCCGAGATGGTTGCTCAGGGCCTGGTGGAAAACCTCCAGCTTGGCCGACATCTTGGGCAGGGCCCGCACCAGGTGAATGCCATCTTCCCTTCCTTCCGGATCATCGAACAATCGAATCAGCGCGCCTGCGGCCAGGTCTTGGGCTATCACCCAGTCCGGCAGGAAAGCCGCGCCGAGTCCGCACAGCGCGGCTTGGCGCATGGCTTCGAAGTCGTCGCAACGGAAAGCGGCCTCAATCTGGTCTATATGGCCTTTTTCCACCAGTCGTCTCCAGCACATGGAATGAGGATCGTGCAACTTGTCGATGAGCCGGAGCCGGCGCAGGTCTTCGAGATCGGAAGGATGGCCGCGTTGGCGCAGGTAGTCGGGGCTGGCGCAGATCACCCAGCGTTGCGTGCCGATCTGCTTGGCGAACAGCGAACTGTCCTTGAGCTTGCCGATGCGAATGGCGGCATCCAGCCGCTCCACCGATGGATTGGTTAGACGTTCGGTGAGGTCGAGATCAATGCGCATGCTGGGATGGCGTTGTTGCAAGTCGGCCAGCCAAGGCAGGACATGCAGTTTGCCGAAAGTCGGCAGACAACTGATGCGCAGCGTGCCGTACATGCTGTCGCTCAGGGCGATGACCTCGTTATGGATGTCGGTCAAGGCTTCCAGTACGCTGACTCCGCGGGCAAACAGTGTTTCTCCCGCTTCGGTCAGCAGCAGCGCTCTGGTGGAGCGAACCAGCAGATTGGTGCCGACGAACTCCTCCAGCATGTCGATTTTTCGGGTAATGGTTGATGGCGTCGCGCCGTGGCGGCGGGCGACCGCTGAAAACGACCCCCCGCGCGCGACTTCGACAAAGATGGCAAGGTGCTCGGCGTACCTGGCGGCATTCATGCAGAAACGGTACTCATCAAGAAAGAATCGGTGAGTTTAATCCATTTTGATGTTATTGGAATTCCTGCGCAAAAGTCATTTGCCAATTGGATCATGAGCGCACTTGGCCATCCCCCAGCACGATCCACTTCTGGCTGGTCAGGCCGTTGAGGCCGACCGGGCCGCGGGCGTGGATCTTGTCGGTGGAGATGCCGATTTCCGCGCCCAGGCCGTATTCGAAGCCGTCGGCGAAGCGGGTGGAGGCGTTGACCATCACGCTGGCGGAGTCCACCTCGCGCAGGAAGCGGCGCGAGCGGCCGTAGTCCTCGGTGACGATGGCGTCGGTGTGGTGGCTGCCCCAGCGGTTGATGTGCTCGATCGCCTCGTCGATGTCCTTCACCACCTTCACCGCCAGCACCGGCGCCAGGTATTCGGTGGCCCAGTCCTCGTCGGTGGCTGCCTTGACCGGCTCGCCCAGGATGGCGCGGACGCGTTCGCAGCCGCGCAGCTCCACGCCTTTTTCCCAATAGGCCTCGGCCAGGCGCGGCAGCATGAATTCGGCGAAGGCCGTGTGCACCAGCAGCGTTTCCATGGTGTTGCAGGTGCCGTAGCGGTGGGTCTTGGCGTTGAGGGCGATGTTGAACGCCTTGTCCGGGTTGGCGGTGTCGTCGATGTAGACGTGGCAGTTGCCGTCCAGATGCTTGATCACCGGCACCCGCGCCTCGGCGCTGATGCGCGCGATCAGGCCCTTGCCGCCGCGCGGCACGATCACGTCGACGTATTCGGGCATCGCGATCAGCTCGCCCACCGCGGCGCGGTCGGTGGTGGCCAGCACCTGCACCGCCTCGGCCGGCAGGCCGGCGGCGGCCAGGCCCTCGTGCACGCAGGCGGCGATGGCCTGGTTGCTGTGGAAGGCTTCGGAGCCGCCGCGCAGGATGGTGGCGTTGCCGGACTTCAGGCACAGGCCGGCGGCGTCGGCGGTGACGTTGGGGCGGGCCTCGTAGATGATGCCCACCACGCCCAGCGGCACGCGCATCTTGCCCAGCTGGATGCCGGACGGGCGGTAGCACATGTCGTCGATTTCACCCACCGGGTCCGGCAGCGCGGCGATCTGGCGCAGGCCGTCGGCCATCGCCAGCACGCCCTTGGCGGACAGGGTCAGCCGGTCCAGCATCGCGTCGTCCAGGCCGGCCTGGCGCGCGGCGTCCAGGTCCTGGCGGTTGGCGGCCAGCAGCGCCTCCTGCTCGCGGACGATGGCGTCGGCGATGGCGTGAAGCGCGGCGTTCTTCTGATTGGTGTCGGCGCGGGCCAGCAGGCGCGACGCCTTGCGCGCGGCCTGGCCCAACTGCTGCATGTATTCTTTGACGTTCATGACGGAGAGCCCCGGTGCTGTCGTTTTCGGATTGTTTGCAGCTTAAACCAAAGCGGCGACTGCGAACAGAGACAGTCGGCATGTAGATTGGTTATTGTCGGGCAGGCGGGTCGCGCCAGCGTTCGGCCGGCACCACGACCGGGCCGGCCGGCTGTTCGACGAAGTGCGGGGACATGATCTGCACGCCGAATTCGTTGAAGGCGTCCAGGATCGCGCCGTGCAGCGCGTCGCGCGCGACGGGCGCCTGGCTGCCGCGCGCCAGTCTCGCCTGCAGTTCGTATTCGATATAGAAGTCCTGCAGGGCCAGCTTGCGCACTTGCGGCGGCAAAGCCGGATCGATGCCGGGCGTGCGGCGCGCGGCCAGCTCCAGCAGCGCTTCCACCTGCCGCCACGGCGTGTCGTAGCCTATGGTGACGCGGGTGGCGATCATCGCGCCGCCCGCGCCGTCGTGGCGGCTGTAGTTGCTGACCAGTCCGCCCACCGCCACCGCGTTGGGAATGGTGATCTCGAAACCCTGGCCGGTGAGGAGCTTGGTGGACAGCGCCGACAGTTCGCTGACCGTGCCTTCCGCCTCGCCTATCTTCACATAGTCGCCGGGCCGCAGCGCCCGGGAGTAGATCAGCACCAGGCCGCTCATCGCGTGGGTCATCAGGCCGGCCGAGCCCAACGTCACCATCAGGCCGAAGAACACGCTGACGCCCTTGAAGGCGTCGCTGTTGGCGCCGGGCAGGTAGGGGTAGGCGACGATCAGCGCGAACAGCCACAGCACCGCCGACGCCAGCCGGCGCGTGGCGCCGACGGTTTCCGCGTGCAGGCCCGGCAGCTCCAGCTGTCCGCGCTCCACGGTACCGAACAGCAGGCCGAGGCCGCGGCCGATCAGCCGGGTCAGCAGGAAGATCACCGCGACGATCGCGAGGCCGGGCAGCGCCGACAGGAAATCGTCGGCGATGGTGGCCAGCAACTGATAGAAGGCGTTGGCCAGCTTGCGTCCCAGCGGGCGGGTGTAGGGGAATTGCGCCAGCGTGTAGCCCAGCCAGGCGTAGCCGGCGAACAGCGCGCACAGCAGGGCGGTGATGTCCACCAGTTGCCGCTCCGCGGCCAGCAGGAAGCGGCGCAGGTGCAGGCGGCCGGCCAGCAGCGGCAACGGTCCCGCCGGCGACTGGGCCAGCCGCCGGCGCGAGGCGGCGCGGGCGCGGACGATCAGGTACAGCGCGGCGGCGAACAGCGCGGTGGCCAGCAGCGCCAGCAGCGAGGCTTGGACGATGCGCTGCGGCGAGCGTTGCTCCAACACCGCCTGCCGCAAGGCGTTCAGCCGGTCGCGCACCAGGGCGCCGGCCTGTTCCAGCGTCAGCTGGTCGCCGGGATCGAGGTCGCCCTCCAGGATGGTGAACAGCGGCTTGCCGCGCACACTCAGCGCCAGGCCGCGCAGCCGGCCGTCTGCGTAGGGCGCGGCCTCCACCGGCTGGCGCAGGTCTTCCGGCTGCAGCGCGTTCAGCCGCTCCAGCGTGCGCTGCAGCCGTTGCTCGGGCGTCAGGCTGCCTTGGGCGGCGAGAAACAGGAAGATGGGGCGATTGTCCAGCGTCAGGGTGCGGGCCTGGTCGGCGGCGGATGGGGAGGCGCGTGGCTCGGCGGCGTGGGAGAGCAGCGGGATCGACAGCAACAGCGGCAGCAGGCAGCGGCGGATCAGGGACATGGCGGCTCCGGATGGCGGCGATGATGTCGGCATCATCGCACAGCCCGAGCCGCGCGGCATCAGTCCGCTTGTCCGGGCGTCAGCGCGGGCTTGGCTGCAGCCTGCTCAGCTCGGCGGCGCGGGCGGCGGTGGACGCCAGCTCGCAGTCGGCGGCCACCAGCGATTCGGCGCTGCCGCCGTCGGGGTCGACGTAGGCGCTGCAGTTGGCGGCGCGGTATTTCAGCCACAGCCGCTGGGCGACTTGCAGCCTTTGCTGGCGTTTGGCGGGCAGCGCGGCCATCAGCTTGCGGTATGTGTCGTTCAGCTGCTTGTCCTGGCGCGCGTGTTCTGCCGAGAGGCAATCGAGCATGCCGGCGGTGACACCGCCGGCCTGATCCATGCACTGGTCGTAATGGTGGCTGTACATCGCCTCTTCGGCGCAGGCGAAGGCGCGGAAGGACAGGAGGCCGAGCAGAAGCAGGGCGGACAGGCGCAGGGCGGATCGGATCATGGTTCCACTGTCTTGTTGAGGGGCGGTAGGCGGCATGATAGCGGAAAAAGCGCCCGGCCCGCGGAGGCGGGCCGGTTCCGCCCTAGAACTGCAGCGCGCCGGTCAGGTCGCCCGGCGGTTGGGCGCCGCGTTCGCGGAAGGCCTTGTTGCGAACCTTGACGCCCTCCAGCTCCGGCAGGCCGTGCAGGCGGCTGATGAAGCGGATGATGGAGGTGGTGTCGTAGAAGGTGTGGTCGACATGGCCCTTCTTGGCGAACGGCGACACCACGATGGCGGGGATGCGGCTGCCCGGACCCCAGCGGTCGCCCTTGGGCGGCGCCACGTGGTCCCACCAGCCGCCATTCTCGTCGTGGGTGATGACCACCACCATGTTCTTCCACTGCGGGCCGCTCATCAGGTGCTGCAGCACGTTGGCGACGTGGCGGTCGCCGCTCTCCACGTCGGAGTAGCCGGCGTGCATGTTCAGGTTGCCCTGCGGCTTGTAGAACGACACCGCCGGCAGCTTGCCGGCGACCGCGTCGGCGATGAAGCGGTTGCTGATCGGGCTGTCGCCCAGGCCGCCGTCGCGCAGGTGCTCGGCGCGCGCCTGGGTACCGGGCGCGAAGTTCTTGAAGTAGTTGAACGGCTGGTGGTGGTACTGGAAGTTGGGCGTGTCCGGACCGCCCTTGCCGTCCAGCGCCGCCTGCCAGCTGCCGCCGTACCACGCCCAGCTGACGCCCTTGCGCGACAGCAGGTCGCCGATGGTGTCGTAGGTCTGCGGCGGCAGGGTGTTGGCGTCGGCGGGATCGGCGTAGCGCTTGTCGCCGCCTTCGGCCGGCTTGACGTAGCTGGGCTGGAACGGCGGGGCCATGGTGTTGACCGCGTAGCCGTCCGGCGTGATGGCGCCGTTGTTGACGAACTGCGGCGGGCCGTCCATCGCCGAAGTCGGCGTCTTCACCTTCAGCCGGTAGCCCTTGGGGCCATCCTCCAGCACCGCGATCTTCTTGGCCGCGGCGGTGTCCTTGGCGTTGAAGTATTCCGGCGTGCGGGCGGAAATCAGGAACTGGTGGTTGAGGTAGGAGCCGCCGAAGGCCGCCATGAAGAAGTTGTCGCACAGCGTGTATTGCTGGGCGATCTTCCATTGGTTGAGGTTCTTCGCGGTCTCGTTGTAATAGCCCATCACCAGCGCGCCGGAATCGGCCCAGGCGACGAACTGGTCGTTCCGGCCGCCGTTGATCTGCATCTGGTTCTGGTAGAACAAATGCCACAGGTCGCGGGTGATCACGCCCTCGGGCAGCGGCTCTCCGTCGGTGTCCTTCAGCGGGAACGGGCCGTTGGGCAGGTTCTGGATCTTGTCTTCCTCGATCAGGTAGTACTTGCCGCCGACGGTCTGGCCGCGCTGCACCATGCCGCCCCAGATCTTGGGCAGGCTCTTCAGCCTGGCGCCGTCGCGGTCCAGCTGGATACAGGCTTCGGCCGGGGCCTTGGACAGCGGGTAGCGCACGCCGGGGAAGTTGCCGTACAGATTGTTGAAGCTGCGGTTTTCCAGGTAGATGACGACCACGTTCTTCACATGATGGCGCAGCTTGTCGTCCAGCGAGCCGCGGGCGGCCGGCGCGGCGTCGGCGGCTTCGCTGGCGACGGCGGGCAGCACGGTGGCGGCGCCGATGGCGGCCAGGCCTTCGAACAGGCGGCGGCGCGACGGGTCCTGCGGCGCGGTTTCGGGAACGGTTTCGGGCGTATCGTGTTCGGACATGGCGGTCATCCTGTGGGACGGGCATTCAACGGGAAACCGCCACTTTACTCCGCTTTGATGCCGATCTGAAGGCGTTCAGGCATCCGGCATGTCCGGCGTCGGCTCAGCCGCGCCGCTGGCGGGCGATCAGCCGCGCCACCGCCGCCCGCACCATGGGATTGTCTATGCTGGACGCGGCCTGCTCCATGCCGTCCAGCGCGGTTTCGCTGATCGCCAGCGACTTCGGCTTTTTGGGACGGACGATCTGCAGCGCCACCTTGACCTTGACCTTGGACGCGGGATAGCCCTGCTGCGCCAGCTGCGGCAGCAGGCCGGGCGCGGTCATCCGCAGCCGGGCGGCGACGATGCCGTTGTCGGCGTGGATCACCAGCTCGTCGTCGCGGATGCGCACCGCGCGGCAGGCTTCGGCCATGGCCGGCGGGATCAGCTTCTTGAAGGCGCGGTCGAGCGCCATCAATTCGCGGGCGGCGGCGGTGAGCAGGGCCAGCGTCTGGTCCTGGCGGGCGATGTCTTTGAGCGGGCGTCCGGACATGGGATGAGGGTAAGCGGTCGATGCCGTATTGTAGCATCGCGCCGGCGTCCGGCCGGCGAAACAAAACGGGCGCCGTTCCGGCGCCCGCTGCGTGGCCTGAGGCAGCTTACTGGCCGCCCTCGACGTCTTCCAGGCTGAAGGTTTCGGTGTGGTCGTTGTAGGAAAAGATCTCGGCGTAGCGGCCCCAGCTGATCACGGTGTCCAGCGTTTCCTCGGCGGCCTGGTCGGACAGCGAGTCTTCCAGCTCCTGGGCGAAGCGCAGCCGGGGCGCGCGCTGGCCGGGGCGCTCCTGCAGCACCTTGCGGATGTGGGCGGCCATCGGCACGTGGCGCAGCAGGTGCTCGGCGAACATCACCTTGCGCTGCTGGGTGCCGTAGTCGGCGAACAGCTTGCCGGCGGCGGTCAGCAGCATGTCGCCGTCCTTCAGCTCGACGAAGCCCAGGTGCTCCAGCACTTCGGCCACCGGGAACAGGTCGTCCACCTCCAGCAACAGCTTCTCGGCGATTTCCGGCATGTCGGCCTTGCCGAAGTAAGGCTCCTGCGCCACTTCCTCGATCAGGCCGGCCATCAGGTTGGTGGACACCTCGGTCAGGTGGCTGCCGATTTCGAGCGGCAGCTTGTGCAGGGTGTGGGCGCTGCGGCGCGCGGTCATCAGCGCGTAGATGTCGTCCACCATCTTGCGGAAGGCCGGGTCCAGCCGGTTGCGGCGGTGCGGGAACGGCACCTTGATTTCGGCCACCACGCGGCCGGGGTTGGACGACAGCACCAGGATGCGGTCGCACATGAACACCGCCTCCTCGATGTTGTGGGTGACGATCAGCACCGACTTGATCGGCAGCTGGCCCTCGCTCCACAGGTCCAGCATGTCGGTGCGCAGCGTCTCGGCGGTCAGCACGTCCAGCGCCGAGAACGGCTCGTCCATCAGCAGCAGCGTCGGGTTGACCACCAGGCCGCGGGCGAAGCCGACGCGCTGGCGCATGCCGCCGGACAGCTCGCGCGGGTAGGCGTTTTCGAAGCCGTCCAGGCCGATCAGGTCGATGGCGGCCAGCGCGCGGCGTCGGCGCTCCTTGGCCTCCACGCCCAGCGCCTCCAGGCCGGCTTCCACGTTTTGCAGCACGGTCAGCCACGGGAACAGCGCGAAAGTCTGGAACACCATGGCCACGCCTTCGGCCGGGCCCTTCAGCGGCTTGCCCTGGTAGTTGACCTCGCCGCTGCTTTGCTGGATCAGGCCGGCGATGATGCGCAAGAGCGTGGACTTGCCTGAGCCGGAGCGGCCCAAGAGGCCGACGATCTCGCCTTCGCGCAGCGTCAGGTTGACGTCGTCGAGCACCTGGATTTCGTCGCTGCCCTTGGAGAAGCCGCGGCAGACGTTCTTCAGCTTGAAGATTTCTTGTCCCGGGGTCTTGTTTTCGGTAGTCATGCGTATCCCCTTAGTTGAGACGGAGCTTGTTTTCGGCGATGGCGTACATCGGGCGCCACAGCAGCCGGTTGAACAGGACGACGAACAGCGACATCACGGCGATGCCGAGCAGGATCTTGGGATAGTCGCCGGCGGCGGTGGTCTGGGCGATGTAGGCGCCCAGGCCGTGGGCGGCCAGCTTGTCGTCGCCCCAGGAGACGAATTCGGACACGATGCTGGCGTTCCACGCGCCGCCGGAGGCGGTGATCGCGCCGGTGACGTAGTAGGGGAAGATGCCCGGCAGCATCACCTTGCGCCACCATTGCCAGCCGCGAATGCGGAAGTTGGCGGCGGCTTCCTTGAAATCGTTGGGGAAGGCGGTGGCGCCGGCGATGACGTTGAACAGGATGTACCACTGGGTGCCCAGCACGATCAGCGGCGACAGCCAGATGTCAGGGTTCAGCTTGTAGTGGGCGATGACGATCACGAACACAGGGAACAACAGGTTGGCCGGGAAAGCGGCCAGAAACTGCGCCAGCGGCTGGACCTTCTCGGCCAGCGCCGGACGCAGGCCGATCAGCACGCCCAGCGGCACCCAGATCAGCGAGGCGATGGCGATCAGCAGGCTGACACGCACCAGCGTGACCAGGCCCAGGCCGAACACCTTCAGCACTTCCCAGGCGCCCACTTCGGTGGCGATGAAGTGAACCAGCTTGCTGGCGGCGGCGACGGCGATCAGTCCCACCAGCGCCCACCACAGCACGTCGATGCCGCGCGACACCGGGGTGTGGGCTTCGGAGTGCAGGCCCTTGGGCAGGCTGATGTTGAGCCTGAGCCGCGCCGCGGTCTTCAGCAGCTTGCCGAAGGGCTTGAGCAGCTGCTGGATGAAGCGGGTGCGCTGGATCAGGTTCAGCACCCAGGATTCCGGCGCGTTCTGGCTGGCGGTGTCCTCCAGCCGGAACTTGTCGGCCCAGGCCACCAGCGGGCGGAACAGGAACTGGTCGTATATCAGGATCACCACCGACATGGTCAGGATCACCCAGCCGACGGCGGCCAGGTCCTTGTGCTGGATCGCCAGCGCCAGGTAGGAGCCGACGCCGGGCAGCATCACGGTCTTGTCGCCGACGGTGATGGCCTCCGAGGCCACCACGAAAAACCAGCCGCCGGACATGCTCATCATCATGTTCCAGATCATGCCTGGCATCGCGTACGGCACTTCCAGCTTCCAGAACTTCTGCCAGGCGGTCAGCCTCAGGTTGACCGACACCTCCTGCAGGTCGCGCGGCACGGTGCGCAGCGACTGGTAGAAGCTGAAGGTCATGTTCCACGCCTGGCTGGTGAAGATGGCGAAGATGGCGGCGAACTCGGCGCCCAGCACCCGGCCGGGGAACAAGGCCAGGAAGAAGGTGACGGTGAACGAGATGTAGCCCAGCACCGGCACCGACTGCAGGATGTCCAGTATCGGCACCAGCAAGAGGCCGGCGCGGCGGCTTTTGGCCGCCAGCGTGCCGTAGACCAGGGTGAAGGCCAGCGAGGCGGCCATCGCCGCCAGCATGCGCAGCGTGGTGCGCAGCGCGTATTCGGGCAGGTTGCCAGGCTCCAGCGAGATCGGCGCGGTCTGCAGCGCGGTGATCGGCGCCCAGGTTTCGCGGATGCCGGTGGTGGCCATCAGCAAGAAGCCCAGGATCAGCGGAAACGCGATCAGGTCCCAGCGGTTGGGGATCAGCCGCCGGGCGGTGGCGGGCATGAAGTGGCGGACGGCGGTGGTCATCAGGCCTCTCCGTTTTCTATGTTTATCGCGGCGGCCGGCAAGCGGCCCGCTTCTATTATGACAACTCTGGAGCGGGCGGCGGCCGATGTCCGCGGCATCCGGCATGCGCTGCCGAGCCGATCGATGCGTCCGCCATGTCCAAAGCCGCGCTGGAGAGCTTGCAAGCGATGCCGGAGGCGGCGATCCGCCCCCGCTTTCAGGGCATGGATGCTACCAGAGAAGCCATAAAACGATTGTTAAAAACCGCAGGGCTTTGTAGGGATTTTGTGACGAAATGTACTGATTGAAACGCTTGGCCGCGCAGGCGCGGCCAAGCGGGAGGGCGAACGGCGTTCAGCGTGGCTAACAACACGCAGTTTTAGGGCTGAGGCAAGGCGCGCCGACGCCGACAGTGCAAGCGGTACGGCAGGTCGGCGCCACGCGGCATCAGGGCGTTGGTTAGCCGCGCTACAGCACGTTGACGGCCGGCGCGCCGGCCAGCACTTCCACCGTCTGGGTGCTGGCGGTGGCCGGCGACGGCGCGACGCCGTTCGCCAGCTTGGCCATCTTGTGGAAGGTGCAGCTGAGCTTGCCCGGCGTCAGCGTCACCACCGCGTAGCCTTGGGCGTCAGTGTCGGCGTACTTCAGCCACGGGTTGAAGGTTTTCAGCGTGCTGTTGAAGGTGTTGACCGTCTGGCCGTTCACCGTCTGGTAGATCAGCGGCGCGGCCTTGGCGAAGGCCGGCACGGTGTCCACCACGTTCTTGAAATAGCTGAAGAAGGAGTTGCTGGAGATGCCGGCGGTCACCAGATCCACCATCACCGGCGTCGGGCTGGCGGCGTCGAAGTCGTCCATCACGGGGCCGGCGAAGAAGGCGTGGATGTCGCCGGTGATGCCCACCACGTTGCCGATGTTGTTGCTTTTCAGGAAGGCCATCAGCGTCTTGCGCTCGGCGTTGTAGCCGTCCCACTGGTCGGCGTTGAGGATGTACTGGGCGAGCAGCATGCTCGGCGGCAGGTTGCCGTCAAGCGAAGGCTTCACCGCGGCGGCGAACACGCCGGCGCTGATCGCGCCGCCGCTGAAGCCGGCCAGCAGCGGCTGGGTGTTGGCATAGCTCAGCACCGGGGTCGCGCCACTGGTGTCGGCGGCCAGCAGGTCCTGGTACAGCGCGCCGGTCAGCTGTTGCTGCTGGGCGGCGCCGAGGTTGAGGCCGAAGCCCTGCGCCAGCGCGGACGACAAGCCCTGCTCCAGCAGGCTGGCCACCGCCATGGTGCCGTCCACGCCCATCCTGAGCAGGGACACCTCGTTGCCCCACAGCTTCCAGGTGGTGGCGGCGCTTTGCATCTGCTGCTGCCACCAGGCGCGCTGGACGGCGCCGAGGATGGACACGTTGAGCAGATTGCCGCCGGTGGACGCCATCTTGGCGGCCTCGGCCTGGGCCAGCGTGGTTTTGGGCACGAAGTAGCGGCTGCCCAGGTTGGCCAGGCCGGTGTTCGGCGCGGCGGTTTCCGGGATGATGTGGTCGGAGCGGTACAGGCGCTGGTCGGTCATCACCAGCGTGGCCAGGTTGCCGAAGGCGAAGCTGCGGTAGATCTGGATGTTCTGGAACGAGGGGTTCGCCAGATCGATGCTGACATCGGCCGGCGTGTATTCGAACCAGGCCTGGTTGGCGCTGCGGCGGCGCGGCGTGCTGGGCGCGCTGTCGTCGCCGGGGTAGTACACCTGACGGTCCTGCCAGCAGTCGTCGGAGAACTCGTGGTCGTCCCAGATCGAGATCACCGGGAAGTTGGCGTGCACCGCCTGGATGCGCGGGTCGGCGCGGTAGCTCTTGTACAGGTAGCGGTAGTCGGCCAGCGTGGTGGCGTAGATGGCGCCGTCGGCGCGCTTGGTGCCGTTGGGCAGCGTCAGCGGCGGGTGCCGGGTTTCGTTGTTGCCGGTCTGGAAGCCGGCGCCGACGGTTTCGTAGATGTAATCGCCGACGTGCATCACGAAGTCCAGGTCCAGCTTGGCGATCTCGTCGAAGGCGCCCCAGTGGTTGACGCTCCAGTCCTGGCAGGTGATGTAGGCGAACTTGAGTTGGGACAGCGGCGTGCCGGCGGCCGGCGCGGTTTTGGTGCGGCCTGCGGCGCTGACGGTCTTGCCGGTCAGGAAGCGGTAGTAATAAGTGGTGGCGCTGGACAGGCCGGTCACCTTGTGGCGCACGGTGTAGTCCCAGCCCGGATCGGCGCTGAGCGCCTGGTTGACTAGCAGGCTGGAGAAGTCCGCCTTGTCCGACAGCTGCACGGTGACCGACAGCGGATTGGCGCCGTCGCCGCCGTCGACGCGTGTCCACAGGATGATGCTGTCCGGGCGCGGATCGCCCGAGGCCACGCCCAGGCCGAAGCCCTGTCCCGCCGCCTGCAGGCGCTGCCCTGCCGCGCCGGCGCTGTCGCCGCCTCCGCCGCCGCAGCCCACCGCCGCCACCGATACCGTCAGGAAACTGCCCCACTTGAGGAATTGCCGTCTATCCATCGTTTCTCCAGAGACTGTCGTTTGTTGTAGGAATGCACAAGGTTGCGGATTATCGCGGCTCAATATTTAAGTTGCATGAATGGGGCGGTCAATTGAATCGAGCGCTTGCTCTAAGTGAGCGTCGCGTAAAACCAACAACGATTTCTCGACTCAGATCTTGATGTGGAGCATGGATGCCCCCATAACCTTGTCTGCGAATGTGCTACACTTTTCAGCATTTTTTGCGGACACTCCTCAACGGCCCGCTGGTTTCTGGATTCGACTACATGATTTCTTCGCTACTCAAGAAGGTTTTCGGCAGCCGCAACGATCGTCTGCTCAAGCAATATCGCCAAACCGTGGCGCGCATCAACGCGCTGGAGCCGGCGATGCAGGCGCTGTCCGACGAGGCGCTGGCCGCCAAGACCCAGGAATTCCGCGACCGCCTCGGCAAGGGCGAGAAGCTGGACGATCTGCTGCCGGAGGCTTTCGCCGTCTGCCGCGAGGCCTCGCGCCGCGTGCTGGGCATGCGCCACTTCGACGTGCAGCTGATCGGCGGCATGTCGCTGCATCAGGGCAAGATCGCCGAAATGCGCACCGGCGAGGGCAAGACCCTGGTCGGCACGCTGCCGGTGTACCTGAACGCGCTGTCGGGCGACGGCGTCCACGTGGTGACCGTCAACGACTACCTGGCCAGCCGCGACGCCGGCATCATGGCGCCGTTGTACAACTTCCTCGGCCTGTCGGTCGGCGTGAACCTGTCGCAGATGGCCCATGACGACAAGCAGGCTGCCTATGCCTGCGACATCACCTACGGCACCAACAACGAGTTCGGCTTCGACTACCTGCGCGACAACATGGTGTTCAGCGTCGACGAGAAGGTGCAGCGCAAGCTGGCCTTCGCCGTGGTGGACGAGGTGGACTCCATCCTGATCGACGAGGCCCGCACGCCGCTGATCATTTCCGGCCCGGCCGACGACAACATCGACATGTACCAGCGCATGAACGCGGTGCCGCCGCTGCTCAAGCGCCAGGAAACCGAAGAGGGCGAGGGCGACTACTGGGTCGACGAGAAAGCCCACTCGGTGCTGCTGTCCGAAGCCGGCCACGAGCACAGCGAGGAGATCCTGACCCGCCTGGGCCTGCTGAAGGAAGGCGACAGCCTGTATTCGGCCACCAACATCACGCTGATGCACCACCTGATGGCCGCGCTGCGCGCCTACTCGCTGTTCCACAAGGACCAGCACTACGTGGTGCAGGATGGCGAGGTGGTGATCGTCGACGAATTCACCGGCCGCCTGATGGCCGGCCGCCGCTGGTCGGACGGCCTGCACCAGGCCGTGGAGGCCAAGGAAGGCGTGGAGATCAACCGCGAGAACCAGACGCTGGCGTCGATCACCTTCCAGAACTACTTCCGCCTGTACGGCAAGCTGTCCGGCATGACCGGCACCGCCGACACCGAAGCCTACGAGTTCCAGAGCATCTACAACCTGGAAACCGTGGTGATTCCGACCAACAAGCCGATGATCCGCAAGGATTCGCAGGACAAGGTCTACCGCTCCGCCAAGGAGAAGTACGACGCCATCCTGGCCGACATCAAGGACTGCCACGAGCGCGGCCAGCCGGTGCTGGTCGGCACCACCAGCATCGAGAACTCCGAGCTGGTGGCCAATCTGCTGTCCCAGGCCAAGCTGCCGCACAATGTGCTGAACGCCAAGGAGCACGCCCGCGAAGCCGACATCGTGGTCCAGGCCGGCCGTCCCGGCATGATCACCGTCGCCACCAACATGGCCGGCCGCGGCACCGACATCGTGCTCGGCGGCAACCCCGAGCCGGAAATCAAGGCGGTGCGCGCCGACGACAGCCTGTCCGACGCCGACAAGAACGCCAGGATCGAAGCCATCCGCGCCGAATGGAAACAGCGCCACGCCGCGGTGCTGGAAGCCGGCGGCCTGCACATCGTCGGCACCGAGCGCCACGAATCCCGCCGCATCGACAACCAGCTGCGCGGCCGCTCCGGCCGCCAGGGCGACCCAGGCTCCTCCCGCTTCTACCTGTGCCTGGAAGACCCGCTGCTGCGCATCTTCGCCTCCGACCGCGTCGCCGCGATCATGGACCGCCTGAAAATGCCGGAAGGCGAGGCCATCGAGCACCCGTGGGTGACCCGCTCCATCGAGAACGCGCAGCGCAAGGTGGAAGGCCGCAACTTCGACATCCGCAAGCAGTTGCTGGAGTACGACGACGTCGCCAACGACCAGCGCAAGGTGATCTACCAGCAGCGCAACGAGATCCTGGTGGAAGAGGACGTGTCCGACGTCGTGATCAATATGCGCGAAGGCGTGATCTCCGACCTGGTCGACCTGCATCTGCCGCCGGAGTCGCTGGAAGAGCAGTGGGATCTGGCCGGCCTGGAGAAGACGCTGGCGTCCGACTTCCTGCTGGAGGTCCCGGTAGCCGAGTGGATCAAGGCCGAGCCCAATCTGGACATCGAGCAGATCCGCCAGCGCATCGTCGACATGGCCGCCGCCGCCTACCAGGCCAAGGTGGATCAGGCAGGCGACGGCGTGATGCGCCAGTTCGAGCGCAGCCTGGTGCTGCAGATGCTCGACAACCATTGGCGCGAGCACCTGGCGGCGATGGACCATCTGCGCCAGGGCATCCACCTGCGCGGCTACGCGCAGAAGAACCCGAAGCAGGAGTACAAGCGCGAGGCCTTCGAGCTGTTCGCCGACATGCTGGAGCGCATCAAGCGCAGCGTGGTGCAAGTGTTGATGACGGTGCAGATCCGCGGCCAGGAAGACGTGGACGCGGTGGAGCCGCATGCGCTGCCGGACTTCGAGATGCAGCATGCCGAGCCGGGTTCGGCGCTGGGCGACGACGAGGACAATCCGCTGTCCCCGGAAGCGCTGGCCTCGCAGGGCCTGCGCATCAACCGCAACGACGCTTGCCCGTGCGGCAGCGGCAAGAAGTACAAGCAGTGCCACGGCCGCCTGGCCTGACCGCCTGATTTCGCGGTCAACGACAAAGCCGACGCGAACGCGTCGGCTTTTTGTTTGCCCTGGCGCGCCGCCGCGCTTTGCAAGGCTATGCCAGCGTGTTAGCATGGCGGCGGGTCAACAGTTCACCCAGGCGTCGCCGGCGATTTCGCCACGCTAAACCTGTCTTGGCAGCATCATCCACTCCACGCTTGGCTCGAACCCCGTGCCAGGCCGCAACGGCGACCGCGGCAGTCCCTCCCGACCTTGGCACGCAGACAGGATTCGAACCATGTCTCGCACGCTTTACCCTTTTTACAGCAGCGATATCTCCGCGCTGGCCCGCTCCTTGAAACAGCAATGGGCGGAGCAGTCCGAAGCGCCCGGCCATCTGCAGATCCTCAACATGCTGGCGCGCGCCGCCGGCTTCCAGAATTTCCAGCACTTGCGCGCCGAGCACGACCGCCCGGCGCCGGCCGAGCCGCAAACCGTGTCGAATGAAGCCCGCCGCCTGCTGCGTCATTTCGACGACGAAGGCCGGCTCGCGCGCTGGCCGAAGAAGTTCAGCGAGCAGCGCGCCTGCCTGTGGGCGCTGTGGGCCGGCCTGCCGCGCGGCGAGGAGTGGGACGAGCCGGCGGCCAACGCCGCCATCCGCGCGCTGGAGGCCTTCGGCGACCACGTGCTGATCCGGCGCGAGCTGGTGGAGGGCGGTTGGATAGGCCGCACCGACGATTGCCGCCGGTATTGGCTGATTGAGAGGGCAGTGCCGGAGGAAATGTCGGAACTGGCGGAGAAGGTCCGCTTGCGGCGCGCCGGGTAAGCCGCGTGAGGGAGGGGGGAAGAGCCGGCCCCTCCCTTTTCGCGAGGGGGAAGGGCCGCGGGAGAAGCGATTACAGGTAGGGTTTGACCGCCGCTTCCAGCTTCTTCTCGTCCAGCTTGCCGGTCAGCGTCGCCGCCACCTTGCCCTGGCGGTCCAGCACCAGCGTGTAAGGCAGGCCGCCGGTCTTGTTGCCCAGGCCGCGCATCAGGTCCAGCGTGTCGTCATTGCCCAGCAGGATCGGATAGCCGATTTTCAGCTGCTTGACGAAGGGTTCCACCTGCTCCTTGCTGTCCAGCGCCACGCCGACCACTTCCACGCCCTTGGGCGAGAGCTTCTTGCGCAGGCCGTTGAGCATCGGCATCTCCTCCCGGCACGGGCCGCACCAGGTGGCCCAGAAATTCAGCACCGTCACCTTGCCCTTGTAGGCGGACACCGCCACCGGCTTGGCGTTGAGGTCGGCGAAGCGGCTCTGCTCCAGCGTCGGCGCGGCGTGGGCGGCCAGCGGCAGCGCGGCCAGCAGCAGGGAGGCGAACAGGCGTTTGGTGTTCATCGGCTTTTCCTGTGATGTCATTGGAATTGTCTTGGATTTCCGCAACTTGCGGCTATCCGGGGATGATCGAAAAATAAACTTTATGTTAAAATGTTCGATTGATTACTTAGCGGAGTGGGCATGTCTATCCTCGTCTGCGGGGCGCTCGCATACGATACCCTGTTCTCGTTCCATGGCCGATTCGACAGCCAGATCCTGCCGGATCAGCTGCACAAGATCTCGACCACCTTCCTCGCTCCGACGATGCGCCGCGAATTCGGCGGCATGGCCGGCAACATCGCCTACAGCCTGTGCCTGCTGGGCGAAAAGCCCATCGTGATGGGCGTGGTCGGCGAGGACTTCGAGCCTTACCGCCAGCACCTGAAACGGGTGGGCGTGGACGACCGCTTCATCCGCCTGATCCGCAAGCAGTATACCCCGCAATGCTTCGGCATTGCCGACAAGGACGGCAACCAGCTGATGGCCTTCCATCCGGGCGCGATGGATTTCGCCACCGAGAACCACGTGTCCGACATCCAGGACCCGATCGAGCTGGCCATCCTGTCGCCGGGCGGCTACACCGCCTTCATCCAGCACTCGCGCGAGCTGGCGGCCGCGGGCATCCCCTTCATTTTCGATCCGGGCCAGGAGCTGCCGCTGCTGTCCAGCGACGAGATCCACGAGATCGTCGAGCTGGCCAGCTACGTGGCGATCAACGACTACGAGAGCGAGCTGATGCGCGAGCGCGCCGGCCTGACCGTGGACGACCTGCGCAAGAAGGTGAAGGCGCTGATCGTCACCCGCGGCTCCAAGGGCGCCGAGATCTACGTCGACGACACCGTGCACCTGATTCCGCGCGTGCAGATGCCCATCAAGCCGGTGGACCCGATGGGCTGCGGCGACGCGTTCCGCGCCGGCCTGCTGTGGGGCATCAGCCGCGGCGTGGACTGGAAGGTCACCGGCCGGTTGGCCAATGTGATCGGCGCGATCAAGGTCACCACGCCGGGTTGCCAGAACCACTTCTTCGACTGGGACTCGCTGAAGGACATCTATTTCAAGGCCTATGGCGAGGAATGGCCGTTGTAATCGGCCACTCCGCATGCCTTCGAGGGCGCCGCGTTTCGCGGCGCCTTTTTGTTTGTCCGCCGCGTTATGATGAGGGTTCTGGGCGCCTGCCCACGATTTTCCCGGCCGCGGCGGTTTGCTGCCGGCAAGCGCGCAGGCCCTGCTAGGGGGATGTCATGGGACGGATCGCGCTGTGGCTGTTGCTGGGATGCCTGCTGGCGCCGCTGGCGGCGGCATCCAAGCTGCTGGTGCTGGCCTACCATCAGGTCGGAGACGGCGACGACTACGCCGTCAGCGCCGAGCAGCTGGACGGCCAGCTGGGCTGGCTGAGCCGCAACGGCTACCGCTTCGTCGGCGTCGACCAGATTCTGGCCGCCCGTTCCGGCGGCAAGCCGCTGCCGGCGCATCCGGTGCTGCTGACTTTCGATGACGGCCACCGCAGCGTCTACACCCGGGCGCTGCCGCTGTTGCGGCGCTACCGCGCGCCGGCGCTGGTCGGGCTGGTGGGCAGCTGGCTGGAGGCGTCGGCCGACGAGGCCATCGACTACGGCGATGGTCAGGCGCCGCGCGGCGACTTCCTGTCCTGGGACGAGATCCGCGCGCTGCGGCGCAGCGGCTGGGTGGAGGTGGCCAGCCACAGCTATGCGATGCACCATGGCGTCGTCGCCAATCCACAGGGCAACGCCTTGCCGGCCTATACCTCGCCGGCCTATGCCGCGGCAGGCGGCTACGAAAGCCGCGAACGCTATCTGCGGCGCGCCGCGGATGATCTGGCCCGCAACAGCGCGCTGCTGCGCGACAAGCTGGGCCGGGCGCCCAGGGTGATGATCTGGCCTTATGGCAGCCACAGCGGCGAGCTGGACCGCCTGGCCGCATCCGCCGGCATGCCGCTCACGCTGTCGCTGGAGGACGGCCTCAATCCGCCCGGCCAGCCGCTGTCCTCGCTGCGACGGGTGCTGGTGACCGCCGGCATGGGCGTGGACGGATTCGCCGCCGCCATCCGCCGCCGCGAGGCGTGGCCGGATGGCCGCCAGCCGGGGCCGAGGCGCATCATGCACGTCGATCTCGACTATGTGTACGATCCCGATCCGGCGACGCAGGAGGCCAATCTGGGCAAGCTGCTGGAGCGGGTGGCGCAGATGGGGCCGGACGCGGTTTATCTGCAGGCTTTCGCCGATCCCGGCGGCGACGGCGCGGTCCGCGCGCTGTATTTTCCCAACCGCCGCCTGCCGGTGCGCGCCGACCTGTTCAATCGGGCCGCCTGGCAGCTGAGAACCCGCTGCCGGGTCAAAGTGTACGCCTGGATGCCGCTGCTGGCCTTCGCCGGGCCGGCGTCGCTGCCGCGGGTGGCGGCGCTGGCCGCGCCGGGGCGGCGGGCGGCGGCGGGATATCCCCGGCTCAGCCCGTTCTCGCCGGAAGCGAAGGCGTTTATCGCGGATATTTACACCGATCTGGCCCGCAGCGCGCGTTTCGACGGCCTGCTGTTCCACGACGACGCCACGCTGTCCGACTACGAGGACGCAAGCCCCGCGGCCCGCGCCGCCTACCGCGCGGCCGGCCTGCCGGACGATGTGGCCGCGCTGCGCGCCGATCCGGCGCTGCAGGCGCGCTGGACCCGCTTCAAGACCGAAGCGCTGGACGCGTTCAGCGGCCAGTTGGCCGACATTGTCCGCGACTACCAGCCGGGGCTCTATACTTCCCGCAACCTGTACGCGCCGGTGGTGCTGCAGCCGGCGTCCCAGGCCTGGTTCGCCCAGTCGTTTCCCGAGGCGCTGCGCCGCTACGACGCGGTGGCGGTGATGGCGATGCCGTACATGGAAGGCGCGGCCGATCCGGCTGAGTGGATGCGGCGGCTTTTCGACCGGGCGGCGGCGGTGCCGGGGGCGCTGGACAAGACGGTGTTCGAGCTGCAGAGCCAGGATTGGCGCAGCGGCAAGCCGGTGGACTCGGCCGAGCTGGCATCCTCCATGCGCGCGCTGCGGCAGTGGGGCGCGCGGGCGCTGGCTTATTACCCGGACGATTTCTTCAACGACCGTCCGGAATTGAAGCGGGTGAGGCCCGACTTTCATCTGCCGCTCGACGCGCATTGAGCGCCGGCACTTGAATATGGCTGTCGCCACCCCCACCATTAGCGAATTCAACGTCCGTTCCAAGGGGATACCATGCCACCCGTTCCGCACCTGGCCACCGCTCTCACCGGTCCGCTTTACGAGCTGGAAAGCCGCATCCTGGCGGCCCAGCCGCAGATCGAGCACTGGTTCCGCAGCCAATGGCATGCCCACGCCACGCCGTTCTACGGCTCGGTGGACCTGCGCAACAGCGGCTTCAAGCTGGCGCCGGTGGACATGAACCTGTTTCCCGGCGGCCACAACAACCTGAACCCGGAATTCCTGCCGCTGGCGGTGCAGGCGGCGCAGAGCGCGGTGGACAAGGTATGCCCGGAGGCGCGCAGCATCCTGCTGATCCCGGAAAACCATACCCGCAACACTTTCTACCTGCAGAACGTCGCCACGCTGGTGCACATTTTCGAGCAGGCCGGCCTCAAGGTGCGCCTGGGCTCGCTGAGCCCCGAAATCACCGAGCCGACCGAGCTGGTGGCCGCCAACGGCGACAAGCTGACGCTGGAGCCGCTGGAGCGCCGCGGCAACCGGCTGGTGCTGGCCGACGGCTTCAATCCCTGCGTGGTGCTGCTGAACAACGACCTGTCCGGCGGCATTCCGGACCTGTTGAAAAACCTGGAGCAGACGCTGCTGCCGCCGCTGCACGCCGGCTGGGCGGTACGCCGCAAGACGCATCATTTCGAGGCCTACGACAAGGTCAGCACCGATTTCGCGCGGCTGATCTCGATCGACCCGTGGACCATCAATCCCTACTTCGCCAGCTGCGGGGGCCTGGACTTCCACGCCCGCACCGGCGAGGAGCAGCTGGCCGAAACCGTGTCGCAGATGCTGGACAAGATCCGCCGCAAGTACCGCGAGTACGGCATCGACAACGACCCCTTCGTCATCGTCAAGGCCGACGCCGGCACCTACGGCATGGGCGTGATGAGCGTGAAGAGCCCGGACGAGGTGATCGGCCTGAACCGCAAGGCGCGCAACAAGATGTCGGTGGTCAAGGAAGGCCTGGAAGTGTCGGAGGTGATCGTCCAGGAGGGCGTGTACACCTTCGAGACCGTCAACGAGGCGGTGGCCGAGCCGGTGGTCTACATGATGGACCGCTACGTGATCGGCGGCTTCTACCGGGTCCACACCGGCCGCGGCATCGACGAGAACCTGAACGCCCCGGGCATGCACTTCGTGCCGCTGTCGTTCGAGACGCCGTGCCTGCCGGACCGCAAGGGCCTGCCCGACTGCGCGCCCAACCGCTTCTACGCCTACGGCGTGATCTCGCGGCTGGCGCTGCTGGCGGCTTCGCTGGAGCTGGAAGCCACCGACCCGGACGCTGAATAACCCCGCTGGAGCACAGACATGCGCATCCTGTTCATTGCCGACCCGCTGGAACACTTCAAGATTTACAAGGACACCACCTTCGCGATGATGGAGGAGGCGCACCGCCGCGGCCACGCGATCAGCTTCGCCGAGGCCCACCAGCTGTCGGTCGAGGGCGGCCGCCTGCAGGTGGACGCCTGCGACCTCGCCGTCACCGACGAACGCCCTGACTGGTACAAGCTCGGCCCGAAGCTGCGCCAGCCCTTGACCGCGTTCAGCGCGGTGGTGATGCGCAAGGACCCGCCGTTCGACATGGAGTACCTGTACGCGTCGCAGCTGTTCACGCTGGCCGAGGCGCAGGGCGTCAAGGTGTTCACCAGCGGCCAGGCGCTGCGGGACTTCAACGAGAAGCTGGCCATCCTGCACTTCCCGGAACTGATCTCGCCGACGCTGATCAGCGGCGAGGCCCACCGGCTGCGCGCCTTCGTCAACCAGCACCAGGACGTGATCCTGAAGCCGCTGGACAGCATGGGCGGCGACAGCATCTTCCGCGTCAAGCCGGATGACCCCAACCTGTCGGTGATCATCGAAACCATCACCTGGCGCGGCAAGCGCACGGTGATGGCCCAGCGCTACATCCCGGAGATCCGCGACGGCGACAAGCGCATCCTGGTGATAGACGGCGTGCCGGTCGACCATTGCCTGGCGCGCATTCCGGCGGCGGGCGAGACGCGCGGCAATCTGGCGGCCGGCGGCCGCGGCGAGGCCAGGCCCCTGAGCGCGCGCGACCGCGAGATCGCCGAGACCGTGGGGCCGGAGTTGAAGAAGCGCGGCATCCTGCTGGCCGGACTGGACGTGATCGGCAACTACCTGACCGAGGTCAACGTCACCAGCCCGACCTGCTTCCGCGAAATCATGGACCAGACCGGGGTCAACGTCGCCGGCCTGTACATCGACGCGCTGGAGCGGCGCTGCCAGCACTGAGCGCTTGGCTGCGCGGCGCATGCGCGCTACCATGCCGGTCTTTTGAAAGCCGGTGCAGCCGGATTGTGGAGCGAGGATGGGAAAACAGCAGGAAAGCCCGTTCAAGGGCAAGACCGGCGTCACTCGGCTGGTCAACGCCTTCGGCTATTCTATCGACGGCCTGAAGGCGGCGCTGCGCCATGAGGACGCGTTCCGGCAGCTGAGCATCCTGGCCTTGCTCCTGATTCCGGCCGCCTTCCTCATCCACACCACGCCGCTGGCGCGCGCGCTGCTGGTGGCCAGCAGCCTGGCCACGCTGATCATCGAGCTGCTCAACTCCGCGATCGAGGCGGCGGTCGACCACACCTCGCTGGAGCGGCATCCGCTGGCCAAGCGCGCCAAGGACATGGGCAGCGCGGCCCAGCTCCTGGGCCTGATCAATCTGGCCACGGTGTGGGGCATCGTGCTGTTCGGCTGAGGGAACCGAACGCGGCTGTCCGGTTCTGACAAGCAGGCCCCGCTTAGCCGGGGCCTTTGTCTTGTCCGCAACAGGAGAGCGATATGTGGATTTCCCCGCAACAGGCTGGCGTAGAGGAGCAGGTGCAGAACCTGGTGTTGTGGCTGAAACTGGCGGTGGAGGCCTGCGGCGCGCTGGTGATCGCTTGCGGCGTGCTGCTGGTGGCGTGGCGCTGCCTGCGGCAGAGCCTGGCCGGGCAGAAGCGGGACTATAACCGGCTGCGGCTGACCTTCGCCCGTTTCCTCGCGCTGGCGCTGGAGCTGCAGCTGGCGGCCGACATCCTGTCCACCGCGGTGGCGCCCAGCTGGGACCAGATCGGCAAGCTAGGCGCCATCGCCGTGCTGCGCACCGCGCTCAACTATTTCCTGGCGCGCGAAATCCGCGAGACCGAGGCCGGCGGCCGGCCGGTCCGAGTCTGAGGCGCTCCCTCAGGGCTGCCGGCGGTACAGATAGCCGGGATAGACTCGTATGCAGCCCGGCTCCTCGGCCACCTCCCCCTGTTCGCCCAGGAACTGCCAGCGGGCGTCGCGCGCGTGCAAGGTGCGGTAAACCGGACTGCCGGCGCGATAAAACATCAGGTCTTGTCCGCGGAAGGCATCCAGCGGCATCAGCGGCCGCTGCGAGGCCGGCAGCAGCATCGCGGCGGCGCGCGGCGACATCTCGGCCAGCTGCTCGCGGTCGGCTGCCGACAGGCCGAGGAAGATGGCCAGGAAGGCCACCGGCAGCATCAGGTATTGCTGGTCGGCGAGGCTGAGCAGGGTGAGGACGAAGGCGCCGGTGAACAGGAAATGGCTGCTGACTTTCATGGTTTCTATCCATTGATGCGGACGTTGGCGGCTCCCGGGATCTGCGCAGGCGGCGTGTCGCGGCGGCGGGATAGATTGGGTCGAGGGAGGCGCGCCATAGACCGCGATTATAGCGCTGGATGGAGAGTGGTTTTCCATATAATCAACAACTTATCCATGATGCCGGCTTGCCGCCTGTAACGGCCGCGTTTGTCTGGGTGATGCCGATCCGCAACAGCTGCGGCGGCGGCCGGCTTTTCCTGAGCAGGGTGGCTCCCTCTGTCATCGACGCCATGGCGTGTGGACGCGCCGCATCCGGCGGCCATCGACAACATCAGGTCGCAACGGCCAGCTGATGCCTTTCTTCCGCGCCAACGATTGTCAATCCGTAGCATTCCGGCAATTACCAGCAGGGGCATCATATTGTGGCCGAATCTTTTCATTGCTCAAGATTATGAGTCGCATTAATGGTTTTCTGGTAATAGGTGCAGAATCAGGATTTATACGCCCTGTGCTTTCTGACAGGCGATCTGCTTAAAATAGCGCTAAGTTTCATCTGGCAAGATGCCGATAAATGGAGCAATTGCTATTTTCACATTTCATTTTGATTTAATGATCGGGAAATGGTGAGAGTCTTGATGTGCGCTCAGCCCAAATGGCGGCCTGACTGTGTGCATTACGCACGGAAATTAGATCATCTCGTTGCGGGGGCTGTTTCAGCTTTAGTCACTTTGGCGTGGAGTTTATGTCATGAACGATATCGTTAAAGAAGCGGTGAGTGCGCCTGGAATGCTTGATTCCGAGTCGGAGCTTTGGGGTAGCGTCATTCTAAGGCAGATGAAGGGAGATAGTGATGTTCAGGCAATGATTACGGTCCGTAAAAAAATGCCTGCAAGGACATCCAATCAACTTTTTTCAGATGTGTTCGCAGCAGTGTACATCGACACATATTGGACGAGTCAAGGTGCGAGCGCTGATATCTTGGCTACGAGTTTAGCTGCGGCGATGGGGATTAGTCAGGTGGATGCGCTGCAGTACGCCAGGGTATCGTTCAGGCAATGGCGCGGCATATTGTGCCGAAAATATCCAGGCGATGGGGGAGCCATTCCGTCTCCTAATTATTTTAATGCCTTGGATATTGTCACTTCTCAAGTATTGGTCTTAACACCGAGAGAGCTGATTGATCATTGGGACTCGACAGTTAATCCGCCCAAAGCAGGTGTCAATTATGCTTATGCCCGCTGTCAAAACCTAGGATTTGAAGGAGAGATTTCTGGTATCAAGGTGCGGATGTTCGCTGTGCCGGCTGGTTTTACTCAAACGGCTAGCTCCTGGGTTCAATGCCGTACGCGCGATGGCGATCAGGAAGAAGGAAACATTCTTGATAGAAATGGTCACCCAGCCAAGTTGACGACTGGTGAACGAGGAGCGTCGGAAGCTTTCGTTGCCGATCTGCCTCTAGGGCATGTCTGCCTGGTCGCCACGATAACCGATGCTGATTTCTTTACAAAAAATAATCCGCTGACAATTGAGCAGGGGAACTGGAACTTCGTGACTTGGCTTATCAATAACGGTGCTGCGGCTTGGCGCAATGTGAATACGGTGCCGAAACTCGGAGAAACATCGCTGGTTTTCCACAATCAGGACGGTACGCCGGAGCAGTTCAGTTTTGTTATGAGGTGCCGTCGCGTGCCGGAGGGCTCCAAGCTGCGGATGTATTCGGACGATCCTGATGCGGCATTTGACAGCGGCATGGTAACGGTTGTCAAAGACAGCCAGGAATTGCGGGTCTCCGTCATTGCGCCGCCACTCTACGCTGGCCAGCTGAAGCTGCATCTGGAAGGGCCGAACGGCAGAGGATTGCCGAGCAGCGCTTCGGTGGAGATTGGAATGCTCTGGTGCGTGCCGCATTCGAACAGCCATTATCTGCAGGCCGTCGATTTACTTGGGGAAGTCGGAGCGGTGCCAACCTTGCGCAGCGTGCATGTGCCTATGGGCTATTTCACCTTCTTGGGGGAAAACGAATAGGCGGGATATCTCTGCCTAGGCTTTGAATATGGCGAAAAAACAGCCCTGTCGGCAACGCCGGCAGGGCTGTTTGTTGATCGGTTCGGGAGCCCCGGGCTTACGCCTCTTCGGCGGGCGCGGCGTCCTTGCCTTCCGGCGGCGCGATCTGCTCGGCGTAGCCGCATTCCTTCTGCGGGCACACCTTCTCGGTGCCGCGGCGCTTGGTGGTCTTGATCGTCAGGATCGGCCAGTTGCACTGCGGGCACGGCTCGGCGATCGGCGGGTTCCAGGTCGCGTACTTGCACTTCGGATAGGTGTTGCAGCTGTAGAACAGCTTGCCGTAGCGGCTCTTGCGCTCGATCAGCTGGCCGGTCTTGCATTCCGGGCAGGTGACGCCGGTTTCGCGCGGCTTCTCCAAAGGCTCGATGTGCTTGCACTTCGGATAGTTGGCGCAGCCGATGAATTTGCCGTAGCGGCCTTTCTTGATGTGCAGCTCGCCGCCGCAGTCCGGGCAGGAACGGCCTTCGATCACCGTCGGCGCTTCCGCCTCCTCGGCCGCCTGCTCGGCGGTTTCGCCCATGTTGCGGGTGTAATCGCATTCCGGGTAGCCGGTGCAGGCGATGAAGCGGCCGCGCTTGCCGAACTTGATCGACAGCGGCTTGCCGCATTTCGGGCAGTCCTCGTCCAGGCTTTCGGTGGTGACTTCGGCGCGGGAGATGCTTTCCTTCTCGTCGATCTGCTTCTTGAAGCCCTTCCAGAAGGTGTCCATCACCGGCACCCATTGGCGGCCGCCGTTGGCGATCTCGTCCAGCTGGTTTTCCAGCTTGGCGGTGAAGTTGTAGTCGACGTACTGGGCGAAGTGCTCGGTCAGGAACTTGTTGACGATGTCGCCGGTATCGGTCGGCAGGAAGCGCTTCTTGTCCAGGATCACGTACTCGCGATCCTTCAGCGTCGAGATGATGCTGGCGTAGGTGGACGGACGGCCGATGCCGAATTCTTCCAGCGCCTTCACCAGGCTGGCTTCGGAGAAGCGCGGCGGCGGCTGGGTGAAGTGCTGCTCGCCGTACAGCTTGTCCACCGGCAGATCCTCGCCCTCGGTCAGCAGCGGCAGCTTGGCGTTGTCTTCGTCCTCGGCATCGTCGACATCCTCCTCGTACACGGCGAGGAAGCCGGCGAAGGTCTGCACCTGGCCGCTGGCGCGGAACACGCCCTCGCCGACCATGATGTCGACGCTGGTGGTGTCGAACTTGGCCGGCGCCATCTGGCAGGCCAGCGTCCGCTTCCAGATCATGTCGTACAGCTTGAACTGGTCGGTGGTCAGGAAGGGCTTGACCATCTCCGGCGTGCGCAGGATGGAGGTCGGGCGGATGGCTTCGTGCGCCTCCTGGGCGTTCTTGGCCTTGCTCTTGTAGACCGCCGGGTTCTTCGGCAGGTAGTCGGCGTCCCATTTCAGGCCGATGTAGCCGCGGATTTCCTCCACCGCTTCATTGGCCAGCGCCACCGAGTCGGTACGCATATAGGTGATCAGGCCGACGGTGCCCTGGCCGATGTCCATGCCCTCGTACAGCTGCTGCGCGGTGCGCATCGCGCGGTCGGTGGTCATGCCGAGCTTGCGCACGGCCTCCTGCTGCAGCGTGGAGGTGGTGAACGGCGCGGCCGGGCTGCGCGATTTCTTTTTCTTCTCGATGCTGCCCACGGTGGCCGGCAGGCCCTGCAGGCGGGCCAGCACCGACGCCTGTTCGGCCTCGTTCGGGATGTCGAACTGGTCCAGTTTCTTGCCGCCGAGCGTGGTCAGTTTGGCGCTGAACTTGGTGCGGCTCTTGTGGCTGTCCAGGTGGACCGACCAGTATTCCTGCTGCACGAAGGCCTTGATCTCGTTCTCGCGTTCGCAGATCAGGCGCAAGGCCGGGCTCTGCACGCGGCCGGCGGACAGGCCGCGGCGGATCTTCTTCCACAACAGCGGCGACAGGTTGAAGCCCACCAGGTAGTCCAGCGCGCGGCGCGCCTGCTGCGCGTCCACCAGGTCCTGCGCGATGTCGCGCGGGTTCTGGATCGCGTCCAGCACCGCGTTCTTGGTGATCTCGTGGAACACCACGCGCTGGGCGGTCTTGTCCTTCAGCAGCTTCTTGCTGTTGAGGATCTGCACCAGGTGCCAGGAAATGGCTTCGCCTTCGCGGTCCGGGTCAGTCGCCAGGTAAACGTGGTCGGCCTCGCGCACCGCGCTGACGATGGCGTCGACGTGCTTGCTGTTGCGCGCGATCAGCTGGTACTTCATCGCGAAGTCTTTTTCCGGATCGACGGCGCCGTTCTTCGGCACCAGGTCGCGCACGTGGCCGTAGGAGGCCAGGACCTCGAAGTCCGGGCCCAGGTATTTTTTCAGCGTCTTCGCCTTGGATGGCGACTCGACGATCAGGAGGCTGGTGGGCATGTTGTCTTTTCAATATTCGATGCCGGGGTCTCCGGCGAACACATCTTGTTATATCCGTCAAACAAAACAAGAGCGCAAGCGCGCTCTTGATCACGGAAAGCCGGTTTGCCGAACGGCGGCATGTTAAGCCGACGCGCAGGGCCTGACAAGCTATTGCATGGTCGGCTCGCCGTGCACCGCTTCCAGCAGCGCCTCGCCCAGCAGGATGGGCAGTTCCGCCTGTTGCGCCCACAACACCATCAGCACCAGCAGCTTGGCGGTGTCGATGTCCAGGTCCTCGGGGTCCAGCTCCAGCAGCCGGTCGATCACCATTTCGCGCTGGGCGGGACTGAGCGCGCCGTTGTCCTCGAGGAACTGGATCAGGCCGCGCACGTCCGGCGACAGGTATTCCAGCTCGCTGTCGGCGTAGATGCGCAGGCCGCTGCCCTCGTCGGCGCCCAGATAGGGCTCGACGCTGGCTTCGCCGACGCTGTCCAGCCAGTCCAGCGCCTCGCCGATGTCGTCGTCGTCGAAGCCGACGGCGTTCAGCTGGCGGGTCAGGGCGCTGCGGTCGCCGAAGGCGGCCGGGTCGCTGTATTGCTCGAATAGATAGGTGAGTACGTCAAACATCGGTATTTTTCGTGAAGAACGCCAGGCGTTCAGAGTTGTGCGAGCCGCTGGAAGCGGCCGCCCGGCAGGCTGGCCACGCGGCCGGCCAGTTCCAGTTCGAGCAGCATCGCGTAAACCTCCCCGGGAGTCAACCCGAGCGTCCCGGCCAGCGCGTCCGCCAGCACCGGCTCCCAACCCATGCTGTTCAACAGCGGCGGCGTTTCCGGCTCTTCTTGCCGGAGGGGCGGCGGTGGCGCAGCCGGCAGCCGGCCGATCTCGTCCAGCACGTCGTCGACGCTCTCCACCAGCCGCGCGCCATCCTTGATCAGCCGGTGGCAGCCGCGCGCCTGGGCGTTGTGGATGCTGCCCGGTATCGCCATCACGTCGCGGTTGTTCTCCATCGCCAGCCGCGCGCTGATCAGCGAGCCGGACGCGATGCCGGCCTCCACCACCAGGCAGCCGCGGGCTAGGCCGGCGATGATGCGGTTGCGGCGCGGGAAGTGGCCGGGCAGCGGGCCCATGCCCAGCGGGAACTCGGACAGGATCAGCCCGTGCTCGGCGACGCGGTGGGCGAGCTGGCGGTTGGACGCCGGGTAGACGCGGTCGATGCCGGTGCCGATCACCGCGACGGTGGAGGCCGGATGCGCGAGCGCGCCCTGGTGGGCGGCGGCGTCGATGCCGCTGGCCAGGCCGCTGACGATGGTGTAGCCGTGGGCGGCCAGCGCCGACGCGAAGTCCTCGGCGTTGCGCTTGCCCTGCTGGGTGGCAGCCCGGCTGCCGACCACGGCCAGCATGGTCCGCGCCAGCAGCTCGCGCCGGCCGCGCGCGAACAGCAGCGGCGGCGGCGACGCGGCTTCGGCCAGCTGCGCCGGGTAGTCGGCGTCGAGCAGCGTGATCAAGTGGCAGCCGTCGCCTTCGGCCCAGGCGAGCGCGGCCTGGGCCGATTCCGCCGCCGCGCCGGCCTGCAGCGCTTCGGCCGCCTCGCGGCCCACCAGCTTCTCGGTTTGGGCGGGACGGGCGGCGGCCGCGGCCTCGGCCGAGCCGAACGCGTCTATCAGCTTCAGGAAGCCGACCGGGCCGATGCCGGGGGTCAGCGCCAGCGTCAGCCAGGCTTGCGGGGCGCCGCTCATTCGTTCTCCGGCGTGGCGACGCTGTCGCCGACGTAGAGCGCGCCCCGGCTGTCCAGCACCAGCGCGTAGGACACCTTGTCGAATACGCGGTAGACGAACAGCGAGCCGGCCTGTTCGGTCGGCAACTGGGCCTCGCGCGTCTTGCCGGCGGCGTCGGCGACGGTGATGGTGTTACCTTTCTTGTAGATGCCGAACACCAGGCCCGGCTCGACGTTGTTGCGCGCGCCCAGGTTCAGCGCCACCGTCGAATACTGGGCGGCGCCGTCTATGCCCTGGTAGACGGCGATGATCTTGCCGCGCATCGCCTCGTCCGGCCGGCGCGGCACGTAGTTGACCAGCGTGGTTTTGGGCGCGCGCACCAGATGGTCGCCGACCAGCACCTCGCCGGCCACGCTGCGCACGCTGAGCGTCTGAATGTCCGGTCGAAGCTTGTCTACCGCCAGATCACCACCATATACGGCTTCGACCCCGAGCACTTCCTTGCTATCGGGGTCCACCAGCTGCTTGCCCAGCCGATAGGCCTGCCAGGAGCCCTTCTCGGTCACGCCGCTGGCGTAGACTCGGTCGCCCTGGGTGATGCTGATCCGCTCGTCCGGCCCGGCGACCAGCCGCGGTCCGGTGGCGAACTGGACGGGGTCGATGACCAGCGGCCGCGCGAGGAAGGGCTCGATGGCGTCGGCCGGGATGCTGGCGATCGCGCGGTCCTGCTCTTCGGGGCGGATGCGCGGCGACAGCTTGACCTCGCGCTGGACGTCGCCTGCCAGGCGCAGCCTGGGCCGGCCGTTGACGTAGTCGAGCACCAGCACGTTGCCCGGGTAGATCCAGTGCGGGTTGCGGACCTGGTCGCGGTTCATCCGCCACAGTTCCGGCCAGCGCCACGGGCTCTGCAGGTAGCGTCCGGCTATGCTCCACAGCGTGTCGCCGCGCGTCACCGTGTAGCGCGAAGGCGCGTCGGGCTTGACGGTCAGTTCGTCTGAAAAGGCGGGAAAGGCCAGCCCCATCAGCAGGGCTAGCGATATAATGCGTTTACGCATGCGAGGAATCCCAATTTTGATGCCGGCGCGCCAGGGGGCGATGCCGGAGAGGAACGAAGCTGCGTCGGACCGCTCTATTATCGACGCGGGCGCGGCAATACGACAACTTGGAGTGAGTGGATAGCAATGGCGCTGTTGAATATTTTGCATTACCCGGACGAAAGACTGCACACGGTGGCCAAGCCGGTGGAGGTTTTCGACGCCGCGTTGCAGCAGCAGATAGACGACATGTTCGAGACCATGTACGAGGCCAAGGGCATCGGCCTGGCGGCCACCCAGGTCGATTACCACCGCCGCCTGGTGGTGATGGACATCTCGGAGGAGCGCGACGAGCGCCGGGTGTTCATCAACCCGGAAATCGTCGAGAAGGACGGCGAGACCGTCTACGAGGAAGGCTGCCTGTCGGTGCCCGGCATCTACGACAAGGTGACCCGCGCCGAGCGCGTCAAGGTCAAGGCGCAGGACCGCGACGGCAAGCCGTTCGAGCTGGAGGCCGACGGCCTGCTGGCGATCTGCATCCAGCATGAGCTGGACCATCTGAACGGCGTGGTCTTTGTCGAGCGCCTGTCGCAGATGAAGCAGCAGCGGATCAAGACCAAGCTGAAAAAGCGCGAAAAGCAGAACATGTGATCATCCGGCCGCAGGGTCAGGATTGGGCGGCGCCGCGCGACGGCGCCGCTGTCTTTGTCGGGGACCGAACCAAGATGAAATTGATTTTTGCCGGCACGCCGGAATTCGCCGCCGCCGCGCTGCGCGAGCTGATCGCCGCCGGCCACGAGATCGCGCTGGTGCTGACCCAGCCGGACCGCCCGGCCGGCCGCGGCATGAAGCTGAAACCGAGCCCGGTGAAGGAAGTGGCGCTGGCCCACGGCCTGCGCGTCGAGCAGCCGGAGAAGCTGCGCGGCAATCAGGAAGCGCAGCAGATGCTGCGCGACATCCAGGCCGATGTCATGGTGGTGGCCGCCTACGGACTGATCCTGCCGCAGGACGTTCTGGACATTCCCGCGCGCGGCTGCCTGAACATCCACGCGTCCCTGCTGCCGCGCTGGCGCGGCGCGGCGCCGATCCAGCGCGCCATCCTGGCCGGCGATGACGAGACCGGCATCACCATCATGCAGATGGACGTCGGCCTCGACACCGGCGACATGCTGAGCATCCACCCGGTGGCGATCGCCGCCGACGAGACCGCCGCCACGCTGCACGACAAGCTGGCCGCCTGCGGCGCGCAAGCGATCGTCGAGACATTGGGCCGCCTGGACCGGATCGTTCCGCGGAAGCAGCCGGAAGACGGCGTCACCTACGCGCAGAAGCTGTCCAAGGCCGAAGCCGAGGTCGACTGGGCGCTGCCGGCCGAGCAGGTCGCGCGCGCGATCCGCGCCTACAACCCGGCGCCGGGCGCCTTCACCCAGCTTGGCGGCGAGCCGCTGAAGCTGTGGATGGCGAGCGCCGAGCCGGGCTCCGCCGAGCCGGGTGCGGTGGTGTCCGCCGACGCCGACGGCGTGCTGGTAGGCGCAGGGCAAGGGCTGGTGCGCGTGTCCGTATTGCAGGCCGCGGGCGGCAAGCGGCTCGCCGCCCGCGATTTCGTCGCCGGCAAGAGCCTGCCGGCGGGAACCCGTCTGGGCGTTTGACGCACTAAGTTTCAGGCAAACCCGCAGTTTCGAGAGGAGAGCATGAACGACAACTGGCTGAAGACCACGATGCTGATGGCCGCCATCATGGCGCTGTTCGTCCTGATAGGCGGCATGCTGGGCGGCAAGGGCGGCATGCTGCTGGCGCTGCTGTTCGGCGGCGGCATGAACTTGTTCGCCTGGTGGAATTCCGACCGCATGGTGCTGTCGATGTACAACGCGCAGGAAGTGGACGCCAACAGCGCGCCCGAATTCTACGGCATGGTGGCCGAGCTGGCGCAGCGCGCCGGCCTGCCGATGCCGCGCGTCTACGTGATCCACGAGGACCAGCCCAACGCCTTCGCCACCGGGCGCAACCCGGAAAACGCGGCGGTGGCGGCCACCAGCGGCATCATGCGCATGCTCGACTACCGCGAGCTGCGCGGCGTGATGGCCCACGAGCTGGCCCACGTCAAGCACCGCGACACCCTGATCTCCACTATCTCGGCGACGATGGCCGGCGCCATTTCCGCGCTGGCCAACTTCGCGATGTTCTTCGGCGGCCGCGACGAGAACGGCCAGCCGGTCGGCCTGCTGCCGCGGCTGGCGGTGGCTTTCCTCGCCCCGGTGGCGGCCAGCCTGATCCAGATGGCGATCTCGCGCGCGCGCGAGTTCGAGGCCGACCGCGGCGGGGCCGAGATTTGCGGCGATCCGCTGGCGCTGGCTTCCGCGCTGCAGAAAATCGAATATTATGCCCAGGGCATCTCGATGCCGTCCGCCGAGGCGCATCCGGAGACCGCGCAGATGATGATCATTAATCCCTTGTCCGGCGGCGGCGTGGGCGATCTGTTCCGCACCCATCCGCATACCGCCGATCGCATAGAGCGGCTGCAGGCGCTGGCGCGCGGCGTCTACTAGCGCAGGCCCTTGAACCGACCCGCGGCCAGTCCCCCGGACTGGCCTTGTTTTATCGAAAGACACACCATGTATCAAATCCAGCAACTGGCCGCCGAGATCCTGGCGCGCATCGAGGCCGGCACCACCCTCACCGACGCGCTGGCCGACGTCCAGCGGCAGGCCGGCAAGCTGACGCCGGCCGAGCGCGGCGCGCTGCAGGACCTGAGCTACGGCAGCCTGCGCCATCTGGGCGTATTGCGCCATTGCCTGCGCCAACTGGTGCCGCATCCGCTGCCGGAGCCGCAGGTGGAGCGCCTGCTGCTGATCGCGCTGTACCAGCTGCAGTACACCCGCGCCGCGCAGTACGCGGTGGTGCACGAGGCGGTGACGCTGGCCGGCATGATGGCGCGCGGCAAGTTCAAGGCGCTGGTCAACGGCGTGCTGCGCAACTTCCAGCGCCGCCGCGACGAACTGCTGGCCAATGCCGCCGCCGATGAAGTGGCGCAGGCCAACCATCCCGACTGGTGGGTGGCGCGGCTGAAAGAAGCCTACCCCGCCGAATGGCGCGCCATCCTGGAGGCCAGCAATGTCCATCCGCCGCTGACGCTGCGCGTCAATCGCCGCCGCATCTCGGTGGACGACTACCTGCGCCGGCTGGAGGAGGCGGGCCTGGCGGCCAAGGCGCTGGGCGGTGACGCGGTGCAGCTGGCGCGGCCGGTGGCGGTGCGCGACCTGCCCGGCTTTGCCGAAGGCCTGGCATCGGTGCAGGACGAGGGCGCGCAGCGCGCCGCGTACTGGCTGGACCTGAAGCCCGGCATGCGGGTGCTGGATGCCTGCGCCGCGCCGGGCGGCAAGACCGGCCACATGCTGGAGATGGCCGACGTCGAAGTCACCGCGCTGGACATCGACAACGCCCGTTTGGCCCGCGTCGGCGACAATCTGCGCCGCCTGGGCCTGTCCGCCCAGTTGATCGAGGCCGACGCGTCGAGGCCGGACGAATGGTGGGGCGGCCGCCCCTTCGACCGCATCCTGGCCGATGTGCCTTGCTCCGCCTCCGGCGTGGTGCGGCGCCATCCCGACATCAAGTGGCTGCGCCGGCCCGGCGATTTCGCGGCGCTGGGAGAGCAGCAGGCGGGGATGGCCGATGCGCTGTGGCCGCTGCTCGCCAGCAGGGGAAAAATGCTATACGCTACCTGCTCGATTTTTCCCGAAGAAAACCGCCTGCAGTTGGAAGGCTTCCTCAAGCGCCACCCGGATGCGTCGTGCCTGAAGGAGGAGCAACTGCTGCCTTGTGAGCGACATGACGGCTTCTATTACGCGCTGCTTGAGAAACATTAGCCTGTTGTTGGCTCTGCTTTGCTGCCTGCTGCCGCCGGCGCTGGCCGACACCATCGCGTCGCGCCGCGCCGAGGCGGAGGTGATGCCGGACGGCACGCTGTCCGTCAGCACCCGCTTCCTCACCAAGCTGACCCCCAGCCTCAGCGAGGCGCTGGAGCAGGGGGTGGTGCTGGGCTTCCGCCTGGAGTTCGAGCTGACCAAGCCGCGCACCACGTCTTATTACCTGTCGCTGCGGGAATGGTTTGATCCCCATGCCCAGCTTGCCTTCAAACTGTCCTATCAGCCGCTCACCGGCCGATATCGCGTCACCATCGGCAGCCTGTCCAACTACTATCCCACCTTGCGCGAAGCCTTGGCCGCCATCGGCGCGATCCAGGGCTGGCGCGTGCTCGGCGCCGGCACGCTGGATCCGAAGAAGCCCGGCCAGGTGGCCGGCCAGGTCCGGCTGCTGCTGGACATCGGCGAATTGCCCAAGCCGTTCCAGATGAACGCGCTGGGCTCGGACGACTGGTCGCTGGATTCCGGCTGGGTCAAGCTGGACGTCAAGGACGCCGGCTGATGCGCTACGCCACCATCGCGATGGCGACGGTCGGGGCCATCCTGCTGTATCTGCTGGCGGTGGCCACCGGCAACGCGTCCAAGCTCAACGATTACTACTGGTGGGTGTTCGGGCTGAACAGCCTGCTGCTGCTGGCCCTGCTGGGCGTGGTGGGCCGCCAGCTGCTGCGCTTGCGGCAGCGGGTGCGGAACCGCGTGTTCGGCGCCAAGCTGACGCAGAAGCTGGCGCTGATGTTCGCCGGCGTCGCGCTGGTGCCCGGCCTGCTGGTGTTCACCGTGTCCGCCCAGTTCCTGACCCGCAGCATCGAGAGCTGGTTCGACGTGCGTGTCGAGGCGGCGCTGGACCGCGGCCTGGTGCTGGGCCGCAGCGCGCTCAACTACGTGCTGGACGATGTCGGCCGCAAGGGGCGGATGGTGCAGGAGGAAGTGGAGCCGCTGTCGGACGGCGTGCTGCCGGTGCGGCTGGAGCGGCTGCGCGAGCAGCTGGGGCTGAAGGAAATCGCCGTTTTCAATCGCGGCAACGGCCAGTTGTTGGCCTTCGCCGGCGGCGATGCGCGCAAGCTGCCGCAATCGCCCGGCCATGAGGCGCTGCGCGCGGTCAAGCTGCGCACGCCGCAGCAGAGCATAGAAAACGACGGCAACAATGGCCTGGCCTTGAAAGTTTTGCTTGCCTACCGCGGGCCGGGCGAGCAAACCCGCGTGCTGCAATTGCTGCAGGCGGCGCCGGCCGACATCAGCCGCGACGCCGAGCAGATAGAAAGCGCGCGCTCCGAATACCGCCAGTTGCTGCTGGCGCGCCAGGGCCTGCGCACCTTCTACATGCTGACGCTGGCGCTGGCGGTGCTGCTGGCGCTGACGGCGGCGCTGGCCTTCGCGCTGTTCCTGTCCGAGCGGTTGTCCGCGCCGCTGTCCGAGCTGGCCGCCGGCACCCGCGCGGTGGCGCAGGGCGACTTCTCCAAGCGCCACCCGGTGTACCGGCGCGACGAATTGGGCATGCTGACCACGCTGTTCAACCGCATGACGCAGCAATTGGACGAGGCGCGGCAGGTGGCGGAAAAGAGCCGCGGCGAGCTGGAAGGCGGCAAGCTTTATCTGGAAAGCATACTGGCCAATCTGTCGGCCGGCGTCATTGCTTTTAGCGGCGACTGGCATATCCGGGCCGCCAATACCAGCGCTTCGCGCATTCTGGGCGTGGATTTCAGCCAGTTGGCCGAGCACCGCTTCCCGGAGTGGGGCGGCGTGATGCCGGCGGTGGCCAGCCTGGTGGAAACGGTGATGCAGCACGCGGACAGCGACGTGGAGAGCGACTGGCAGACCCAGCTCGGCTATGACACCGCCCAGGGCGAGCGCACGCTGCTGGTGCGCGGCGCGCGGCTGCCCGAGCATTCCAGCGACGGCTACGTGCTGGTGTTCAACGACATCACCGAGCTGGCCCGCGCCCAGCGCGACGCGGCCTGGGGCGAGGTGGCCAAGCGGCTGGCGCATGAGATCCGCAACCCGCTGACGCCCATCCAGCTGTCCGCCGAGCGGCTGGCGATGAAGCTGGCCGACAAGCTGGAAGGGCCGGATGCCGACATGCTCAAGCGCTCCACCGACACCATCATCAAGCAGGTGGGCGCGTTGAAAAGCATGGTGGAAGCTTTCCGCGACTATGCTCGCGCGCCCAAGATCAAACTGGTGAAACTTGATCTCAATCAGGTGATCCGGGAGGTCATGGCTCTTTACGAATCCAATCCTGCTGTTAAGATTGCGCTGGACGAAGTTCCGCTGATGATCATGGGGGATGCGGCTCTGCTGCGCCAGGTGCTGCATAACCTGATGCAAAACGCTCAGGATGCAGTCCTTGACGTTGGCATCCCGATGATTCAAATTAGCAGCCGACAAGAAGAAGGAAACGCGCTCGTTTGCGTCGAGGACAATGGCGCGGGCTTCGGCCCGGACATTCTCAGGCGCGCGTTCGAGCCGTACGTGACCAGTAAAGCCAAGGGAACCGGTCTAGGACTGGCCGTGGTCAAGAAGATTATGGAAGAACACCATGGACAGGTCATTTTGGGGAACGCCGAGCAGCAAGGCGCGCGTGTCCTTCTCTCCCTGCCATTGCTGGAGGCCTAATGCGTAGCAGCGATATTTTGATTGTGGACGACGAGATCGGCATCCGAGAACTGCTCTCCGAGATCCTGCAGGATGAAGGTTATACCGTGGCCCTGGCGGAAAACGCCGAAGTGGCCCGCCAATTGCGCAACCAGACCCGGCCGGCGCTGGTGCTGCTGGACATCTGGATGCCCGACTGCGACGGCGTCACCCTGCTGAAGGAATGGGCCAAGTCCGGCCTGCTCAACATGCCGGTGGTGATGATGTCCGGCCACGCCAGCATAGACACCGCGGTGGAGGCCACCCGCATCGGCGCCTTCGACTTCCTGGAAAAGCCGATCGCGCTGCAGAAGCTGCTCACCACCGTTCAGCGCGCGCTGAAATACGGCGACATGCAGGCCAACACTTCGCTGAACCTGGACAAGCTGGGCCGCAGCGAGCCCATCCAGGAGCTGAAGCGCCAGCTCGAGCGCGTGGCCAAGGTCAAGTCGCCGGTGCTGCTGACCGGCGAGTCTGGCTCCGGCTTCGAGCTGGTGGCGCGCTTCTTCCACCAGGGCAACACGCCGTGGGTGACGCCGGCCAAGCTGGAGCAACTGGCCGACGCGCCGCTTGAGCTGCTGCAGAAGGCCAACAACGGCGTGCTCTACCTGCCGGAGATCGGCCAGTACAGCCGCCGCGTGCAGCAGGGCCTGCTGTTCCTGCTGTCCAAGCTCGACCGCTTCAACGTGCGCCTGATCTGTTCCTGCAGCCGCCCGCTGCAGGAGCTGCTGGTGGACCCCGAATGCGACAACCGGCTGCTGACCGCGCTGTCCAGCGTGATCGTGCCGATTCCGCCGCTGCGCGAGCACGCCGAGGACATCACCTTCATCGCCGAGCAGATCCTGGTGGAGCTGGTGGAGTCCAAGCAGGTGCCGGCGCGCAAGCTGACCACCGCGGCGCTGAACGCGATGCGCCAGTACGACTGGCCGGGCAACCTGGAACAGCTGCGCAGCATCATCAAGAGCCTGGCGCTGACCGCCGAGTCCGACGAAGTGGACGCCGCCGAGGTCAACAAGGTGCTGGCCCAGTTCCGCCACGAGAAGCCGGTGGAGGAGTCGGGCTTCGATTTCAACATCCCGCTGCGCGAACTGCGCGAGCAGCTGGAGCGCCGCTATTTCGAGTACCACATCTCGCTGGAAAACGGCAATATGAGCCGGGTGGCGCAGAAGGTAGGCCTGGAGCGCACGCACTTGTACCGCAAACTGAAGCAGTTGGGCATCAAGTTCGCCCGCAAGGTGGCGGAAGAGTAAGACAAAACGCCTGATACGGCGTTGCGCCTCCTCGCCGTACTATTTGCGCAGGCGCGCCTCGTCTCAGGCGTTTTGCTCGACACAAATCGCTTATCGACGCCAGCCTTTCCGGCTGGCGTTTCGCATTCTGGAGCATGAGCATGGAAGACCGCGAACTGGACGACGAGGCGCTGCTGCGCTACAGCCGCCACATCCTGTTGCCGGAGATCGACATCGCCGGCCAGCGCCGGCTGCTGGCGGCGCGCGCGCTGATCGTCGGCGCCGGCGGCCTGGGCTCGCCGGCGGCGCTGTACCTGGCCAGCGCCGGCGTCGGCCGCATCACCATCGTCGACGACGACGCGGTGGAACTGTCCAATCTGCAGCGCCAGATCGCCCACGATACCGCCAGCCTGGGCCAGGGCAAGGCGGCATCCGCCGCGCGGCGCATGCTGGCCTTGAATCCCACCATAGAGGCCAGGCCGCTGGCCGAGCGGCTATCTGGCCAGAGATTGATGGACGAAGTTGCCGCCCACGACCTGGTGCTGGATTGCTCGGACAATTTCGCCACCCGCCACGCGGTCAACCGCGCCTGCGTGGCCGCCAGGGTGCCGCTGGTGTCCGGCGCGGCGGTGCGCTTCTCCGGCCAGCTGGCGGTGTTCGACAGCCGCGACGCGGCCTCGCCGTGCTACCACTGCCTGTTTCCGGACGAGGGCGAGGCCAGCGACGGCCCCTGCGCCACCTTCGGCGTGCTGTCGCCCTTGGTGGGCGCGATAGGCAGCCTGCAAGCGGTGGAGGCGGTCAAGCTGCTGGCCGGCGTCCCGCCGGCGCTGGGCAAGCTGACCCTGTACGACGCGCTGGACGGAAGCTTCAAGCAGATCCGCGTGCCGCGCGATCCTGCTTGCGCCGTATGCGGGGGCGCATGAACTTGCGATCTGGTCAGGGCCGTAGGGCGGAATCCCGGCTTTTAGCCGGGAGTTCCGCCGAGGTAGCTAGGTTAGGCGGGCGGCGGAACGCCCCAAGGGGGCTTCCGCCCTACCGGGGATTACAGATGCTGCTCGATCAGCTTGCGCACTTCGGCGAAGTTCATCACCCCGACGTAGCGCTTGATGATGTTGCCCTGCTTGTCGATCAGGAAGGTGGTGGGCGCCAGCTGGATGTCGCCGAAGGCCTTGGCCGTGGCGCCTTGCGGGTCCAGCGCGACGAAGAAGGGCAACTGGTTCTTGGCGACGAAATTCTGCACGTAGTTGGGCGGATCGTAGCTCATCGCCACCGCCAGCACGTTGAGTCCCTTGCCGCCGTATTCCTGGTGCAGCTTCTTGATCTCCGGCATTTCCTCGACGCAGCCGGGACAGCTGGTGGCCCAGAAGTTCACCAGCACCACCTTGCCTTTCAGCGCCGAGGTGCTGGTGACGGCGCCGGTCAGCGAGGTCAGTTTGACCTCGGGAGCCGGGCTGCCGGAGAACATCAGCTTGTAGGCGGCGCCGGCCGCGACCAGCAGCGCCAGCGCAATGATCAAACCCTTCTTCATCTCGATTTCCTGTCGTGTCTGCCGCCGGTTCAGACCGTAGAGGCGGTCATCTGTTCCAGCATGGCCTTCAATTGCCCTTCCAGCACCACCGCCTTGTTCTGCTTGGCGTCGAACACCACGAAGGTGACGTCGGCCTCGGCTACCACGGTGTCGGTGCCTTCCAGCAGCACGCGTTGGTGGATCACCGCGCTGCGGTTGCCGATGGACTTCATGCCGGTTTCGATCACCAGCTGCTCGCCCATCAGCGCCGGGCGGCGGTAGTCGATGTTGATGTTGACCACGGCCAGCGCCAGGCCGGATTGCAGGAACCAGTCCAGCCCGCCCTGTTCCTCGAACTGGCTCCAGCGCGCTTCTTCCAGGAATTCCAGGTAACGCGCGTTATTGACGTGGCCGAACAGGTCCAGGTGATAGCCGCGGACCTTGATGCGGGTGTGATGCGCCATGTGTTTTCCCCTCTGTTGTGTGGCGTGGCGGTTATTCGGCGCGGCCGTCCAGATCCAGCGGCGCGAAGGCCTCCCGTTCCAGCGGCTCTTCGACCAGGTCGGTCAGCACCGAGTGGATTTCCACCCTGAACCATTGCTGGAACAGGTTGGGACTGATGTTCTGCGGCCACAGGCTTTCGTCCTCGCACCAGTCGGCGAGCTCGGCCTCGAACAGCTGGCGGTAGCGCTGCTGGACGAAGCGGCGCGCGTCGTCGGCGTCTTCCGCCGGCGGGATCAGCAGCGCGTTGCAATCGGCGGACAACGCGTCCAGCGTCAGCTGCGGGTCGATGCCGCCGGGCAGGCTTTTCAGCCAGGCGAGGAAGGGGGCCTGCGGGCGCAGCAGCGCGATGCTGCGGTTGACTTCAAACATGATGGATCCTTGGTTCAATGGCTGGATAGGAGATTGTCCCGGGTGAAGACGAATTTCTGCTTGATGCGCATCGCCTGGGCGCGCGCCAGCGCCGGCGGGAACGGCGGGAACGGCGACGACAGCTCGACGATGCGCTGGGCGGCGTCGTCCAGCACCGGGCTGCCGGAACTGCGGGTGACCCGCTGCCCCTGCAGGCTGCCGTCGGCCGCTATCGTCACCTCCAGCGTCACCGCGCCATGCAGGCCTTGGCGCCGCGCCTCCTCCGGGTAATTCAGATTGCCGATGCGTTCCACCTTCAGCCGCCAGTCGGCCTGGTAGCGAGCCCACGGGTAGCCGCGCGCCGCCTCGCCGAGCGCGTTGCCGGCCTGGCCGCTTTCCTTGTCGCTGTCGGCCATGGCGCTGTCGCCGCCGCGCGACAGCGCGCCGACCTGGGCCAGCAGCGAGCCGGTGCTGACCTGGCCGCTGGGCGGCGGCGGCTGGACCTTGGCCGGGGCGGGCGTCGGTCGGGCGATGGGCGTGGCAGGCGTCGGCGTTTCCGCCGTCTCGGCCGCAGGCTTGGGCCTGGGCGGCTCGCGGCGGCTGAGCAGCTGTTCCGGCTCGGCGCTGTTGCCGGAGCCGGCGCGGTCGGCCTCGGCCAGCCGTTCCGTCCGCGGCGCGGCCGGCGCCGCTTGGCGGGCCAGGCGGATGCTGATCTGGCGCGCCGCGGGGGGATCCGGCCGGCGGTCGGGCGCGGCAGCGCCGCCGCCCAGGCTGAGGATCAGCAGGTGGGCCAGCAGCGACGCGGCCAGCGTCAGCCACAGCAGCGGGCCGCTGGACGCGGATGGGCGGGGACGGTACAAGTGGTCGGCCATCGCGGGTTCCGGATTTTGCCAGAGTGTAGCACGCGGCCATGCAAAAACGCCGCGCGGAGGCGGCGTTTCGGCGGCGGCGCGCGGCCGGCTTATTTTTCCAGCAGGCTGCGCAGCATCCAGGCGGTTTTCTCGTGCACTTGCAGGCGCTGGGTCAGCAGATCGGCGCTGGGCTCGTCGGAGGCGCGCTCCACCACGGCGAACACGCTGCGGGCGGTGCGGCAGACGGTTTCGTGGCCGTCCACCAGCTGGCGGATCATGTCCTCGGCCTTCGGCGGCGTGCCGGCGGCTTCCGGAATGGCGGTCAGCTTGGCGTAGTCGGCGTAGCTGCCCGGCGCGTAGTGGCCGAGCGCGCGGATGCGCTCGGCGACGGCGTCCACCGCCAGCGCCAGTTCGTTGTACTGGGTCTCGAACATCAGGTGCAGGGTGTTGAACATCGGCCCGGTGACGTTCCAGTGGAAGTTGTGCGTCTTCAGGTACAGGGTGTAGCTGTCTGCCAGCAGGCGGGACAGGCCGTGGGCGATTTCCTGGCGATCTTGTTCGTTGATGCCGATATCCATGACGATGCTCCTTTTTGGCGGCGCTGCTTCCAGGCCGCGTTTTGGACTACACTTCCCGTTTTGAGCGGGAAATGGGATGAAACCTTGGTTGTCGTGCCATGACGGCCATGTCCGTCTGACGCTGCATGTGCAGCCGGGCGCCAAAAAGACCGAGGCGGCCGGCGAACATGGCGAGTGCCTGAAGCTCAGGCTGGCCGCGCCGCCGGTGGACGGCAAGGCCAATGCCGCGCTGCTGGCCTGGCTGGCCGATCGTTTCGGCGTCGCCAAGCGCGACGTGGAATTGTTGTCCGGCGACAAGAGCCGGCACAAGGTGGTGAGGATCGCCTGCGGGCTCGATGCCGCCGAGGCGCTGGACCGTCTGGGCTTTCACTGAATGCGGCGTCCCGGCGGCGTGGTTTCGTCCACGCGGCTGAATTCTCCTTCTATGATGTCGCTGCCTCCGGCCGGTCCGGCGGCCGGCCCCGCGCCGGTGGCGCGCAGCGAGATGTCCGGGCCTTTCAGCGGCAGCAGCAGCAGGACGGCGGCCACGTCGCTGAGCAGGCCGGGCAGCAGGAACAGCAGGCCGGCCAGCGCATAGCGCAGCGGCCACAGCAGCGAGTACAGCGAAACCTTGTCGCCCTGGCGCATCACGCTGCCCAGCGTCAGCAGCGCGCCCAGCTTCTGGTTGCGCAGCATCCACAGCCCCAGCATCGAGGACAGCAGCACCAAGAGGAAGACCGCCAGGCCGCCGATGCGGTCGGCCAGCGCCACCAGGGCGGCGATTTCGGCGAACGGGTAAATCAGCAACAGCAGCGGGAGAACGCGCATCTTGAATCCGATTCCATCTAACGATTGTTTACTGGTTGTCTGCAACGCGCCGGACGCGGAAACCGCCGAGCGCATCGCGACGACGCTGGTGACCGAGCAACTGGCCGCCTGCGTCAATATTCTGGCACCCTGCCGTTCAGTGTACCGCTGGCAGGGCGCGGTGGAGCAGGCCGAGGAAATTCCGCTGCTGATCAAGACCCGCGCTGACGCGTATCCGCAACTGGAGGCCAAGCTGGCGGCGCTGCACCCGTACCAGGTGCCGGAGATCGTCGCGCTGCCGCTGGCGCAGGGATTGCCCTCTTATCTCACATGGGTATCGAACAGCGTGGTTTCAAGTGGCGAATAATCACGGGCCGGTTTGTTCCGACTGTTTTCCGGCCGGTTTCGTTCCCATGATTAAGAGGCGGACGGGGAAATTTTTTCGCGATACAGCTTGACTCGACTGAAACGTTTCATTATAGTTGCGAGCTCTCGATGGGTCGTTAGCTCAGCTGGTAGAGCAGCGGACTTTTAATCCGTTGGTCGCAGGTTCGAATCCCGCACGACCCACCAGAGAAAGCTTGATATAGTGTAGTAGCATGTCCCGGACGGGTCGTTAGCTCAGTTGGTAGAGCAGCGGACTCTTAATCCGTAGGTCGAGTGTTCGAGCCACTCACGACCCACCATCCTCAGACATGCCGCCGTACGTTGTGCGGGTCGTTAGCTCAGCTGGTAGAGCAGCGGACTTTTAATCCGTTGGTCGCAGGTTCGAATCCCGCACGACCCACCAATCAAGTTCATTTCTGTCTTTTGTGCAGACCGGATGGGTCGTTAGCTCAGTTGGTAGAGCAGCGGACTCTTAATCCGTAGGTCGAGTGTTCGAGCCACTCACGACCCACCACCATCCCTGCACCCTCCCCGATACGAATACATCCCGATGGGTCGTTAGCTCAGCTGGTAGAGCAGCGGACTTTTAATCCGTTGGTCGCAGGTTCGAATCCCGCACGACCCACCAAGCATTCCCGCGAGGGCCCGGCTATTGTCCGGGCCCTTCGCTTTTCTCCGCCCACGCTGTTCCGCCGCAGCGCATTGATCGCCTCCCGGCTTTCCGAGCCGCGGAGCGAGGCAAGCATTCGATTGGCGAGGCCGGATGCGCCGGCCGGCCGGCTTGCCGCATAATGTCGGCTGACATTCGACAAGGGGAACATAATGAACAAACTGGTGTTGGGCGCGCCGCTGCTGGCGGCGCTGGCCTCCGGCGCGGCTTGGGCGCAGAGCGCCGACGAGCAGCTGCTGGCCGCGCAGATGGCTTTCCAGCAGGCGCAGAGCCAGCAGAGGCTGCTGGATGGCAAGCTGAAGGCGGCGCAGGACGAAAAGGCGCTCGCCGAACAGCGGCTGGCCGGCGCCCAGGCGGCGCTGGACAAGGCCAATGCCGAACTGGCGGCCGCCACCGACGCGCAGGCGCGCGCCAAGCAGGGGCTGGACCAGGCGACGCAGACGCTGAACCAGGCCTGGCAGCGCAAGGAAAGCGGGCAGTGATCAGGGATTGAGCTGGCGGTAGCGGGCGATGTCCTGCTGCATCCGCTGGCGGAACGCGTCCAGTTCGGCGCGCTTGGCGGCGATCTGCCGCTGCAGGTCCTGCTGCGATTGCCGCAGCAGCTGAAGATTGCGCACGGCGGCGGCGGCTGGCGGCGTCGGTTGCTGCTGCCGGCTGCGTTCGAGGTCCTGCTCCAGATGGCTGCGTTGCAGCGCCAGTCCCTGGCCGCGCAGCTCCAGCGCGTGGTAGGAGGATTGCAGCACCGCCAGCTGGCGCTCGCGGTCGGCCTGCAGATCGGCCAGCGTCGGGTAGCTTTGCACCAGCGCCTGATCGTGGCGGGCGGCATCCAACCGTTGCTGCTGCTGTTGCCGGGCCGCGGCGGCGGACGCTTCGCGCGCCTGGCGCTGCGCTTCGGTCTCGGCTGGCTTGTTGATCGCGCCCTGCTTGCTCAGTTCGGCGACGCCGCGGTTCTGCTTCTCCAGCGGCGGCGCGTCGCTGTAATGCGTGTTGCCGGCCTCGTCCACCCATTTGTAGACGCCGGCCTGGGCCAGCGAGCACAACAGCAGCGTGAGTCCGGCAAGCGCTTTCATGTCAGTCGTCGACTCCGTATTGGGCGCGGTAGGCGCGCACCGCGTCGAGGTGGGCGGCCAGTTCCGGGCTGTTTTCCAGGAAACCCAGCAGGTCTTTCAGCGTGGCGATGGCGACCACCGGCAGGCCATGTTGCTGGGCCACTTCCTGCACCGCCGACAATTCGCCCTGGCCGCGCTCCATCCGGTCCAGCGCGATGGCGACGCCGGCCGGTTCGGCGCCGGCGGCGCGGATCAGCTCCACCGACTCGCGCACCGAGGTGCCGGCCGAGATCACGTCGTCGATGATCAGCACCTTGCCCTTCAGCGGCGCGCCGACCAGGGTGCCGCCCTCGCCGTGGTCCTTGGCTTCCTTGCGGTTGTAGGCGAACGGCACGTTGCGGCCCTGCTCGGCCAGCGCCATGCCGGCGGCGGCGGCCAGTATGATGCCTTTATAGGCCGGCCCGAACAGCATGTCGAACTGGATGCCGCTTTGCTGGATGGACTTGGCGTAGAATCGCGACAGGTTCAGCGTGGACAGGCCGTCGTTGAACAGGCCGGCGTTGAAGAAGTACGGCGACTTGCGGCCCGCCTTGGTGATGAACTCGCCAAATTTCAGCACCTGCTTGTCGAGCGCAAAACGAATAAAATCCTGACGAAAGTCGCTCATCCTCATTCCTTATCGAATCGTTAACTGTTTGAACGGCTGAAAAAAACCGCCGCAAGCATAGCACGGGAGACACAATGCTTCGAATCGTTTCCGCCAATCTCAACGGCATCCGCTCGGCGGACAAGAAAGGCTTTTTCGACTGGCTGGCCGGCATCGACGCCGACTTCGTCTGCGTGCAGGAGCTGAAGGCGCAGGCGGGCGACCTGTCCGAGCGGATGCGCAATCCGGACGGCCTGGCCGGCTACTTCCACTACGCCGAGAAGAAGGGCTACAGCGGAGTAGGCCTCTACACCCGGCACCAGCCGGACGCGGTAGTGGAAGGGTTGGGCGTGGACTGGATCGACGCCGAGGGCCGCTTTCTGCAGCTGGACTTCGGCAAGCTGTCGGTGGTGTCGCTGTATCTGCCGTCCGGCTCCAGCAGCGACGAGCGCCAGCAAGTGAAGTTCGACTTCCTCGACGTGTTCATGCCGCACCTGGAAAAACTGCGCGCCGAAGGCCGCGACATCGTGATCTGCGGCGACTGGAACATCGCCCACAACGAGATCGACCTGAAGAACTGGAAGGGCAATCTGAAGAACTCCGGCTTCCTGCCGGAGGAGCGCGCCTGGATGACCGATCTGTTGGGCCGCGTCGGCTGGCGCGACGTGTGGCGCAATCTGTACCCGGAAGCGCCGGGCTACACCTGGTGGAGCAACCGCGGCCAGGCCTACGCCAAGGACGTCGGCTGGCGCATCGACTACCAGATCGTCACGCCGTCGCTGATGGAGCTGGCCGAGTCCGCCAGCGTGTACAAGGACGAGAAATTCTCCGACCACGCGCCGCTGATCGTCGACTACCGGCGGAGCCTGTGATGTGGGACGACGATGACGTCACGCTGCTGACGGTGCCCGGCTGGGGCAATTCCGGCGACACGCACTGGCACGGCTACTGGGAAAAAACCTATCCGCTGGCGCGCCGCGCCGAGCAGCGCGACTGGCTATACCCGACCCGCGACGAATGGGTGGCCGGTCTGGCCGCGGCGGTGGCGGAGATTCCGGGGAAACTGGTGATCGCCGCCCACAGTCTGGGCTGCCATACGACGGTCGCCTGGCTGCTGCAGGCGACGCTGCTGGAGCAGCGCAAGGTGAAGGGCGCGCTGCTGGTGGCGCCGCCGGCGATTCCGCTGACCGACGAGCGCGCCCGCGCCAGCGGGGAACTGCCGGAAGGCGCGCCGCTGCCGACTTTCGCCGGCTTCGAAACGCTGCCGGAGCGCAAGCTGCCGGTGCCGGCGCTGTTGGTGGCCAGCCGCGACGATCCGTTCTGCGAGTTCGAAGAGGCGAGGCGGATGGCCGAGCTGTGGGGCGCGGAATTCGTCGACGGCGGCATGGCCGGCCATATGGGCAGCCACGCCGGCCTCGGCAGCTGGCCAGCCGGGCAGCGCCTGCTGCAGCGGCTGATCCTGGGGTAGCGGTAAACCTGTCCCCGCGCGGTTGCGATCGAGAGCCCGGCCAGGCCGGGCTTTCTTTATGGCGCGCAGATCAGCGCGCGACCGGCCGCGCCGGGTCGCTGCACCACTCGCTCCAGGAGCCGGGGTAGAGCCGGCTGCCGGGTAGGCCGGCGATCTCCATCGCCAGCAGATTATGGCAGGCGGTGACGCCGGAGCCGCATTGGTGGACGATGGCGGCGGGATCGAAGCCCTCGCCCAGCAAGGCCTCCCACTCGGCGCGCAGCCGCGCGGCGGGCTTGTAGCGGCCTGCGTCCAGGTTGTCCATGAAGAAGCGGTTGGCGGCGCCGGGAATGTGGCCGCCCACCGGGTCTATCGTCTCGCCCAAGCCGCGGAAGCGTTCCGGGCTGCGGGCGTCCACCACCGTGAACGTTTTTTCATCCAGATTGGCTTGCACCGCGCCGGCGTCCACCGTCGCCTGCAGCGGGCGGCGGATGGAGAAGCGGCAGGGGCGGCGCTGCGGCGGCTCGGCGTCCACCGCGCCGCCGGCCGCTTTCCAGGCGGCGAAGCCGCCGTCCAGCACCGCGACCTTGTCGTGGCCCAGCCAGCGCAGCAGCCACCAGGCGCGCGCCGCGTACTGTCCTGCTCCGTCGTCGTAGGCCACCACCTGGGTGTTCTCGCCCACGCCAAGCGCGCCCAGGTCCACCGCCAGCCGCTGGCCGTCCGGCAAAGGATGGCGGCCGTTCTGGCCGTTCTTGCTGCCGGACAGGTGGTAGTCGAGGTGCAGGTAGTGGGCGCCCGGGATGTGGCCCTGCTCGTAGGCGGCGTGGCCGTAGTCGGGATTGTCCAGCTGGAAGCGGCAGTCCAGCACGATCAGCGATTCGGCGGGCGCTTCCATCAGCTGTCGGCAGGAAATCAGCGTGGTGTACATGATTGTCGGCCTTGGTATCGAACAAGCGTCCAGCCTATGGTTATCACAGCGGCTTTGGCAAGCCCGGCCTGTCCGGATGTCCTGGGATGCGCGCCGAATAAATCATTCGCAAGTGAATTTTCACAGACCAAATAAATTAGTATTAGTATCAAATCGATACTTTATTTATCAGCGTAGAATTTCAAAACAAATTGATAAACCAAACAGAGACGGGGAAGTCATGTTGAGCCAATTTTCAATCGGCCAGCGCATCGCGGCGCTGGCGGGAGCCTTGCTGCTGGCGGTGGGGGTGGTGGGCGGCGTAGGCTGGTGGTCGATGGACAAGATCAACCGCGAGCTGACCGCGTTGTTCGACCAGAAGATCGCGTTCCGGCACCAGATGGACGATCTGCAGCGGACCATGCTGCACATCCGCCAGGACGAGAAGAACATTTTCATCAGCATCGGCAATCCGGCCAATTCCGATCAGAGCATCCAGACCAACAAGCAGCTGCTGGACAAGCACATCGCCGATTTCAGGTCCGGCGTGGCCAAGGCCAAGGGCATGGCGATGGCGGCGGACCATCAGGGCGAGTTCGACGGCATGCTGGAGGGCATCGCCGGCTATGAGCAAGGGATGGGCGGCCTGTACCAGAAGATCGCTTCCGGCGAGATCGCCGCGGCCAATATCGGCGACGCCGGCATCGCGCCGTTCAAGCCCAAGCTGTACGCGGCGCGCGGGGCGCTGGACAAGCTGAGCAAGCTGGCGGACGACAGCGCGCAGCAGGCGGAAACCGATCTGGAAACCAGCATGGCGCGCACCCAGCAAGGCATGCTGACGGTATTGCTGCTGGCGCTGCTGGTCGGCGTGGCGCTGGCCTGGGTGATCGTGCGCTCGATCACCGCGCCGCTGCGGGCGATGCAGGACAGCATGCGCCACGCGGCCGAGCACAACGACCTGACCATCGCGGTGGATCAGACCGGCCGCGACGAGGTTAGCGAGACCGGCCGCGCGCTGGCCCAACTGCTGGCCAATCTGCGCGCCTTCATCGGCCAGACGCGCGAAGACGCGAAGCAGGTCAACGACACCGCCCACGCGCTGTCCGAGGTGTCGCGCCGCATCGCCGACGCCTCCAGGGTGCAGACCGACGCCTCGTCGTCCACCGCGGCGGCGGTGGAGCAGATGACGGTCAGCATCAACCTGGTAGCGGAGCACGCCGCGGAAATGGCCAGCGAGGCCAAGAGCAGCATGAGCGCGGCGGTCAGCGGCAGCGAGACGGCGGGCGAGACCGCCGGGCAGATGCAGGAGATCGCGCGGGTGATCGGGCGCTCGGAAACCATCATCAGCGGCCTGAACCAGCGCTCGGACGAGATCGGCAACATCGTCGACGTGATCCACGACATCGCCGAGCAGACCAATCTGCTGGCGCTGAACGCGGCGATCGAGGCGGCGCGCGCCGGCGAGATGGGCCGCGGCTTCGCGGTGGTGGCCGACGAGGTGAGAAAGCTGGCCGAGCGCACCGCTCAAGCCACCGGCGAGATCTCCGAGAAGATCCAGGCGGTGCAGGGCGACACCTCCACCGCGGCGGCCAGCATGCGCGAGGCGGCGGAGCGCGTGTCCAGCGGCGTGGCGCTCAGCGGGCAGCTCAGCGAACGGCTGGAGCAGATCCGCACGCTGTCCTCCGGCCTGTTGGACAAGACCAGCGAGATCGCCGCGGCGATGCGCGAGCAGAGCACCGCCAGCAACGAGGCGGCCAAGAATGTCGAGCGCATCGCCAATATGGGTTCGGAAAACGGCCAGTCGGTGGAGTCGTCGTCGGCGATGGCCAGCCAGCTGTCTGGCCTGGCGCACAGCCTGGACGAGGCGATCAGCCGCTTTCGCACCGCCTGAGGCGGCGGTCAGCCGGCCAGCAGCGCCTGGCGCAGCCGGTCGGCCAGGCCCGGCCAGGCGCGCGCCGGCGCTTCGCGGCGCGGCGCGGCCCAGATCGGGCTGGGGAAGTGGGCGTCGTCCTCGAAGCGGGGAATCACGTGCCAGTGCAGGTGGGGCACCACATTGCCCAGGCTGGCCAGGTTGACCTTGGCCGGCTGCATGACTTGGCGGACGGCCGCCTCGGCGCGCCACACCCAGTCCATCAGGTGCTGGCGCTCGTCTGCGGAGAGATCGGTCATCTCCTTGACGTGGGCCTTCCAGACCACGCGGCAGAAGCCCGGGTAGCCGGGCTCGTCCACCAGCACCAGCCACAGCTTGTCGTTCTGGTACAGCAGGTCGCCGGCGGGTTGCCGGCACAGTTCGCAGCTCATACGTTCCTCCGATGAAATGGCCCGATTGTACGCGCGGCCGGCGGCGGCGGGGCGGTGGGCGAAAACGGCTCTGTTATACTGGACATCAAATCCATGCGTTCAGTCTCGCGAATCGGGTGGTCTTATTCGCGGCGGGGCGCAAGCACTTGTTCGGGACTTATCGTGAGCCTTGCAAACAATCTTTCCATCATCCTCCTGCTGATCGCCGCCAGCGCCTTTTTCTCGGTGTCGGAGATTTCCCTGGCCGCCGCGCGCAAGATCAAGCTCAGGCTGCTGGCGGAAGAGGGCAACCTCAACGCCGAGCGGGTGCTGGAGCTGCAGCAGCAGCCGGGCCACTTCTTCACCGTGGTGCAGATCGGCCTGAACGCGGTGGCCATCCTGGCCGGCATCCTGGGCGAAGCGGCGTTCACGCCCTATTTCGCCGCGATGCTGCATCTGGTGACGCCGGCGGGTTGGGTCGAGCACTTGAGCTTCGTGCTGTCCTTCGCCGCCGTCACGTCGCTGTTCGTGCTGTTCGCCGACCTGATGCCGAAGCGGCTGGGCATGGTGGCGCCGGAGCGCATCGCGCTGCTGGTGGTGCGGCCGATGCTGTTCTGCGTCGCCCTGTTCCGGCCGCTGGTGTGGCTGTTCAATGGCCTGGCCAACGTGTTTTTCCGCATGCTGGGGGTGCCGACCGCGCGGGCGGAGGATCTGACTCCGGCCGATCTGCTGGCGATGATGGACGCCGGCGCCGAGGCCGGCGTGCTGCAGCAGAAGGAGCACCACCTGATCGAAAACGTGTTCGAGCTGGAAAGCCGCACCGTGCCTTCGTCGATGACCGCGCGCGAAAGCATCGTCTACTTCACGCTGCACGAGGACGAGGCCAGCATCAAGCAGAAGATCGCCGAGCATCCGCACACCAAGTTCCTGGTCTGCGACGGCGTGATCGACTCGGTGATCGGCTATGTCGACTCCAAGGACATCCTGATGCGGCTGATCAACCAGCAGAGCCTGTCGATGAAGCGCGAGCTGACGATACGCAATGTGCTGATCATTCCCGATTCGCTGACCTTGTCCGAGCTGTTGGAGCGCTTCAAGGCCTCGCGCGAGGACTTCGCCGTGGTGATGAACGAATACGCGCTGGTGGTGGGCGTGATCACGCTGAACGACCTGATGAGCACCGTGATGGGCGACCTGGTCAGCCAGTTCCAGGAGGAACAGATCGTCCGCCGCGACGACCGCTCCTGGCTGGTGGACGGGGCGACTCCGGTGGAGGACGTGCTGCGCGCGCTGGACATCGAATCCTTCCCCGACGACGAGAACTACGAAACCATCGCCGGCTTCATGATGTACATGCTGCGGCGGATCCCCAAGCGCACCGACAGCGTGGAGTTCGAAGGCTACAAATTCGAGGTGGTGGACATCGACAACTACCGGATCGACCAGCTGCTGGTGACGCTGATCCCGCCGGCGCCGGCCGAAGGCGAGTCCGCCCGCTGACATTACGATTGGTTACACCCGCTTACACAGGCCTCACAGACGGGATGGGGCGGCCTGCCTACTATAGGTTCAAGGACGCCGGAAACAGCGCCTCAGAAACAGAATCCTTACACTCGTATTCGGGAGCATGACCATGAAGAAACTGACCGCCCTCCTGCTGGCCGCCGCTCTGGGCCTGGGTTCCGCCGCCACCTACGCCGCCGACGCTTCCGCGCCGGCCGCCAAGGCCGCCGCGCCGGCCAAGCATCACAAGCATCACAAGAAGCACCACGCCAAGAAAGCCAGCTCGGCTCCGGCCGCGCAAAAGGCGCAAGCCGCCAAGAAGCACGGCAAGCATCACCATCACAAAAAGCATCACCACGTGAAGAAAGCGGCCTGATCGGCCGGGTCATCTCCGGATGTGAGAGAAAGGAGGCTTAAGGCCTCCTTTTTATTTTTGCGCTCTTTTTGAAGATTCTGTTGTATATCTGTCATTCTGTATGAATAGAACCTGTACAAAATGACAGAGGATTCTGCCTGTTCTTGAATTTGGGTCTGGATATTCGATCCTGATACCAATGTAATACCACATGAGACGCTCATGTCGGTGTGCGCATTGGCAGGAGCGAATCCCTCCGCCGTTCACTCATCAAGAAGAGGAGAACCACCATGATGCATTTCCCGTTGTCGCGCGCGCTGCTGGCAGTCGGCGCCGCCTTCGCGCTGTCCCAGGCGGTTTGGGCCGCGCCGTCTTGCTCGCCGTGGGCCAGCGGCAAGGTTTATAACGCCGGCGATTACGCCACCTTCAACGGCAAGACTTGGCGCGCCAGCTGGTGGACCCAGGGCGAGCAGCCCGGCAGCAGCCAATGGGGCGCCTGGCAGGAGCGTCCGGCCAGCGAGTGCGTGCCAGACAACGGCGACCCGGGCACCCCGGGCAATCCCGGCAGCGGTGTGCCGCCCGAGCCCAAGCCCACCGTCGGCCGCCATGTCGGCTCCTACTTCGCCCAGTGGGGCATCTACGACCGCAACTACAAGGTCTTCAACCTGGTGAAGTCCGGCGGCGACAAGCAACTGACCTTCCTCAACTACGCGTTCGGCAACGTCTACGCCGACGGCAAGTGCGGCATGGTCACCCGCGCCGAGAACGGCAACGGCGATGGCGGCGACGCCTGGGCCGACTACCAGCGTTCCTTCGCCGCCAACGAGTCGGTGGACGGCAAGGCCGACAGCTGGAACGATCCGCTGCGCGGCAACTTCAATCAGCTGCGCAAGCTGAAGCTGGCCAACCCGCAACTGAAGGTGCTGATCTCGCTGGGCGGCTGGACCTGGTCGAAGAACTTCGGCAAGTTCGCCGCCACCGACGCCGGCCGCAAGGCGATGGTCAGCTCGTGCATCGACCTCTACATCAAGGGCAATCTGCCGGTGGGCGAGAACGCCGGCGGACAGGCGGCGGCGCTCGGCGTGTTCGACGGCTTCGACATCGATTGGGAATACCCGGGCGGCGGCGGGCTGCCGACCAATACCGTCGATCCCAACGACAAGCAGAACTACACGCTGCTGATGGCCGAGTTCCGCAACCAGCTGAACGCGCTGTCCACGGCCAACAAGCGCCGCTACTACCTGACCGCCGCCATCGGCTCAGGCGTCGACAAGATCCGCAACACCGAGCCGGCCGCCTACAGCAGCTATCTCGACTGGATCAACGTGATGACCTACGACTTCCACGGCGGCTGGGACGCCAAGGGGCCGACCAACTTCCAGTCCAATCTCTACCGCGATCCGGCCGCGCCGGTGACTGGCGACCAGGTCTACTACACAGTCGACGACGCGGTGAAAACCCTGGTGAACGCCGGCGTGCCGCGCGCCAAGATCAACGTCGGCCTGCCGTTCTACGGCCGCGGCTGGGCGGGCGTCGCCGCCGGTCCGAAGGGGGACGGCTTGTACCAGGTGGCCACCGGCCCGGCCAAGGGCACCTACGAGCAGGGCATCGAGGATTACCGCATCCTGGTGAAGCGCAGCGCCAAGCAGTTCAACAGCCCGGTGGCCAAGCAGCTGTGGACCTACGACGGCAACGAGTTCTGGAGCTACGACGACCCCGCCACCATCCGCGGCAAGCTCGATTACGTGCGCTCGCAGCAGCTGGGCGGCGTGTTCAGCTGGTCGCTGGATGGCGACGACGCGCAGTCCACCTTGCTGAAGACCAGCGCCGAGGTGAGGCTGGACGCGGCGACGGCCGCCCAGCGCCGCGCGGCAGCCGCTGCCGCGGCCAAAGCCAAAGCGGCCAAGAAGTAAGCGTGCGAGGACGGAAAAACGGCGGGGATTCCCCGCCGTTTTTCATGGCTGGAACGGATTTACAGTTCCGCCGCCGGCAGCACTCGCAACGGCTGAGGCGTGGCGCTGGAGGCTTGCCAGATGGCGTTGAAATGGTCGATCACCTGCTCGCCGCTCAAGGCGAAGGCGCTGAGCGTGGTATGGCCGTCGGCGATGGCGGTGACCTGATAGCCGCGGGACACCGCGTTGCGCAAGGTGCTGTCGACGCAGAAATCGGTGGCGGCGCCGCCTACCCACAGCTTGCTCGCGCCGCGCGCCGACAGCAGCTGCGCCAGATCGGTTTCGCAGAAGCTGTCGCCGTAGCGCTTGTAGATGATGGGGTCGCCGTCCTGCCGCGCGAGCTTGGGATGCAGTTGCCAGGCGTCGGAGCCGCGCGGCAGATCGTCTTCCTCATGCTGGACGAAAATCACCGGCATGCCGCGCTGGCGGGCCTTGAGGATGGCGAGGTTGAGGCTGTCGAGCACCGAGTCGAGGCGGGCGGCGCGCGGCTCCCCCTCGACGACGCCGACCTGGACGTCGATGATCAGCAGGGCGGTATCGGACATGGCTTTTCTCCTGGATGGGTGCTGCCGGCAGGCGGCGCCTGCGGCATGGGGCTTCAGATCAAGGCTTCCGGGTTAGCGCATGCGACGCGTCGCCTTCGAAGAGGTGGACGGCGTTGCGCCAGGCGGGTTTCAGCCGCCTGGCCCCGCGGCGGCGCATGGTTCGCTTCCTCATATCGCTTGCTGGGCCGACACCTGCTGCCTTGCCAGAGCGGCGTCGGCGTCAGGCAGCCGGGACAGGTCGTCGACGCTGGCGCAGCGATAGCCGGGATCCCGGTGCAGTTCGGCCAGCTCCGGGCCGATGTTCCAGCAATCGTCGCGCATCAGCAGCTGGATGGGAGGCATGGGTGGACTTTACGGTCAAAGTCCATATTGTAATCATTTATCATGCGATCGGCTCGTCTATCGGCTGATAGGGCGCGGCGTGGCAGACGCGGTTGCGGCCGCCCTGCTTGGCGGCATACAAGGCCAGATCGGCGCGGGCGACCGCGGCTTCCAGCGTCTCCGGCGGCAGCCATTGGCACAGGCCCAGGCTGACGGTCACGGTCAGCCGCTTGCCGGAGGCGCTCATCACGTGGCGGGCGACGGCGGTGCGCAGGCGCTCGGCCAGCGCGTCGTCTTCGCCATGGCTGCCCACCAGCACCACGAATTCCTCTCCTCCCCAGCGGATCAGCAGGTCGCTGCCGCGCAGCTGCGAGCGCAGCAGGTCGGCGATTTCGCGCAGTACCTGATCGCCGATCTGGTGGCCGTGCTTGTCGTTGACCTGCTTGAAGTGGTCGATGTCTATCATCAGCAGCTGGGGTTCGGCGCCGGTGCGCTCGCAGGCGCGCAGCCAGCCGGGCAGCAGGTCGAGAAAGGCCAGCCGGTTCAGGCATCCGGTCAGCGGATCGGTGGTGGCCAGTTGCCGCATCCGCCGCTGGTAATGCTGCAAGGTGGCCAGCACGGCGATCAGCACCAGCAGCAGGATGGTGGTGTTGATGGCCAGGTTCACCTGCAGCGCGGCGTGCAGCGGCTGCAGCGCCAGGGTTTCGTTCTGTTCCACCAGCAGGTGCCAGCCCAGCTCCGGCAGCAGGCGGCTGGTCAGCAGGTAGCGGTTGCCGTCGCGGCTGTATTCCAGTTTTTTGGGCTCAGTACCGCCGGCAAGGATGGCGGAGGCCAGGTTCGCCAGGCCGGGCTGCTCGGCCAGCCTGCGGGGCGTGGTGCCCGAGCTGTCCAGCACGATGCGCCCGCTCCGGTCGATGAAGTAGATGCGGCGCTGGAAGCGTTGTTCGTGCGCGGCCAGCTGCGCGCTCAGCTCCAGCTGCGGCAGACCGACGCCGATCACGCCCAGCAGCTTGCCTTTGCCGTCCAGCATCCGGTGGTTGATGAACAACGTGGTCTTGCCGCCGTTGGTCATGTCCTCGTCCAGGGTGATGTCGTAGGCTTCCTTGATCTGGCGGCTATGGAAGTACCAGACATCCTCGCGGTCGGCGGGCGACACGGTTTTCAGCACGCCGCCGGCGTAATAGTAGCGGCGGCTGTTTTCCGAAACCAGGAAGCTGCCGGTGATGCCGTAGCGGCCGTTGATGGCGGCCAAGTAGCGGGCGACGCGTTCGGGGTCGCGTTCGCCGTCTTTCAGCCAGTCCTGCAGGAAGGTGTCGTTCGCCATCAGCGCGGCGACGGACAGCGGGCGCAGGATGCTTTTGTCTATTTCGGAAAAAATGGTGTCGCCGGTCAGCGGCAGCCCTTGCTCGACAATGCCGTGGCGGATGTCCTGACTGCCCTGCCGGTAGTACAGGCCGGCATTGACGAAGATGCCGGCAAGCAACAGCAGGGCGACGATGATGGCCAGGCGATAGCGAGAAAATGGGCCGGACACGGCTACCCTTCAGAGTGACGAAAGCGCGAATTCTAATATGAAGATAGGCGTTTCGAGCGTCTACGTCAGCTGTGAACAGGAATGAATGGGTCGCGGCCCGGGCACGCATCCGGGCGGGGGCCGCGCGGCGGGGCTCAGCGTATCGGGATGTACAGCTCGGTCAGCGAGTCGGGATGATCGGGCGCGAGGAAGCGCGCGTCCATGTACTCGAACTCGATGCCCTCCACCGCCGCCAGGCCGGCCGCGGGCAGCCAGCTGCCGTGTATCGCCTGGAAGGTGGCGGGCAGTCCGCTCACCGGGCCGACGTGGTGGAAGCGGGCGTAGCGCTGCGCCGGCACGTCCACGGCGGCCATGCCGTCCGGCACCGGCGCGTCCGGCGCGGTTTGCAGCGCGGCCAGGTAGCGCCAGCCGCCGTCCGGCAGCGGCTGGCACAGGCCGTAGCTGCTGCCGGGACGGGCGTCGGCGATTTCATGCTCGCGTTCGAGGAAGCGTTGCCACATGGCCGGGATGTCGCCCTCGTCCTGGGGACTCCAGGCGAGGCCGACCACGCGGAAGGCGGGCAGGGCGACGATATCGGGTGTCTGAATCATGGTCTGGCTCCATTCGGTTTGGTCGAGGCGGCGCTCGATGCGCGCGATCCGCTCGCGCCGCGCTTCGATCTCATCCCGCAGCCGCGCCGCATGTTCGCGCAGCGCGCGGCGCAGCGCCGCCTCGTCGGCGGGCAGCAGCTTGGCGATCTCGTCCAGCGGCAGGCCCAGCTCGCGCAGCATGACGATGCGCCCCAGCTCCGCCACCTGCGCCGGCAGGTAGTAGCGGTAGCCGTTGTCGCGGCCGGTCAGCGCCGGGCGGAACAGGCCGATGCTGTCGTAGTGGCGCAGCGTCTTGGTGCTGAGGCCGTGGCAGCGGGCCAGTTGTCCGATGGTGAGCATGGGTCGAAATGCGTGGTGGCGGATGGAGGCAGTGTGGACCTTGCCGCAAGGGCAAGGTCAAGACCGGCCGTTACAGCAATACCCGTTCGATGCCGCCGTCGCGGGCGCGGGCCACGTACTCCGGCAGCCAGTTCTCGCCCAGAATGTGACGGGCGATCTCCACCACGATGTAGTCGGCCTCGGTGCCGGTGTCGTCGTTGTAGCGCGACAGGCCTTGCAGGCAGGACGGGCAGGAAGTGAGGATCTTCACCGGCTTGGCGGGCGCCTGGCCGCCGGTCAGCGCCTGCAGGTTGTTGCGGATCTCTTCTTCCTTGCGCGCGCGCACCTGGGTGGAGATGTCCGGCCGGCTGGCGGCGAAGGTGCCGGCTTCGCCGCAGCAGCGGTCGGTCAGCGGCACGCCGCCGCCCATCAGCTCGTTGACCACCTTGAGCGGCTGGTGGGTCTTCATCGGCGTGTGGCAGGGGTCGTGATAGAGATACTGCTGGCCCTGGATGCCGTCCAGCTTGACGCCCTTTTCCATCAGGTATTCATGGATGTCGATCACGCGGCAGCCGGGGAAGATGTCCTCGAAGCGGTAGTGGGCCAGCTGGTCGAAGCAGGTGCCGCAGCTGACCACCACGGTCTTGATGTCCAGATAGTTCAGCGTGTTGGCGACGCGGTGGAACAGCACGCGGTTCTCGGTGGTGATGGCGTCGCCCTTGTCCTGGTAGCCGGCGCTGGTCTGCGGGTAGCCGCAGCACAAGTAGCCGGGCGGCAGCACCGTCTGCGCGCCGATGTGCCACAGCATCGCCTGGGTGGCGAGGCCGACCTGGCTGAACAGGCGCTCGGAGCCGCAGCCGGGGAAATAGAACACCGCCTCGGCGTCCTCGGCCGCCTTGGGGTTGCGTATCACCGGCACCACGTGCGGGTCTTCCACGTCCAGCAGCGCGCGCGCGGTCTTCTTCGGCAGTCCGCCCGGCATCGGCCGGTTGATGAAGTGGATCACCTGCTCCTTGATCGGGGCCGGGCCGATGGTGGACGGCGGCTGCTTCTTCTGCCCGCCGATCAGGCCCAGGCGCTTGCCGAACTGGTTGCCCAGCCGCTGCGCCCTGTAGCCGACGCCGACCAGGCCGGCGCGTATGGTCTTGACCGTGGCCGGATCCTTGGCGGTGAGGAAGGCCATGCCCAGCGCGGTGCCGGGATTGAACTTCTTCTTGCCGGACTTGCGCAGAAAATTGCGCATCGCCACCGACACGTCGCCGAAATCGATCTTCACCGGGCAGGGCTTGACGCAGCGGTGGCAGACCGTGCAGTGGTCGGCCACGTCGGACAGCTCTTCGAAATGCTTGAGGCTGACGCCGCGCCGGGTCTGCTCCTCGTACAGGAAGGCCTCGGTCAGCAGGCCGACGCCGAGAATCTTGTTGCGCGGGCTGTACAGCAGGTTGGCGCGCGGCACGTGGGTGGAGCATACCGGCTTGCACTTGCCGCAGCGCAGGCAGTCCTTGATCGAATTGTTGATTTCGCCGATGTCGGACTGTTCCAGGATCAGCGATTCGGCGCCCAGCAGCGAGAACGACGGCGTGTAAGCCAGGCGCAGGTCTGCGCCGGGCAGCAGCTTGCCGCGGTTGAAGTGGCCATTCGGGTCCACCCGCTCCTTGTAGGCGCGGAACGGGCCGATTTCGTCGTCGTTGAGGAATTCCAGCTTGGTGATGCCGATGCCGTGCTCGCCGGAGATCACGCCGCCCAGCCGCCGCGCCAGCGCCATGATGCGTTCCACCGCGCGGTGGGCGGTCTGCAGCATCCGGTAGTTGTCGGAGTTGACCGGCAGGTTGGTGTGCACGTTGCCGTCGCCGGCGTGCATGTGCAGCGCGACGAACACGCGGCCGCGCAGCACGTGCTGCTGCAGCTCGCGGATGGCGGCGCGGATGCCGGCGGCGGCGGTGCCGGAGAAAATCTGCTCCAGCTCGGCCAGCACCTCGCGTTTCCAGCTGACGCGCAGCGCGAAGTCGCGCAGCGCGTGGAACACGGTGTCCGGCCGGGCGGCGCGGTCTTCCAGCGGCGCGTCCGGCCAGCGCGCCGCGTATTCGTGGAAAGGCGCGTCCATATGGTCCAGCAGCCATTGCCAGCGGTCGCGGCTGACGGCCAGCAGCGACAGCGCGGCGGCCCGCCTATCGCCGATCAGTTCCTCGGACGGCAGGTTGGTGTCCATCTTGTCCACCGGCAGCCGGCCGTGGAAATACTCGGTCAGCGTGTCCAGCAGCTCGATCTTGTTGGCGATCGACAGCTCGATGTTGATGCGCTCGATGCCGTCGCTGTAGTCGCCGAGGCGCGGCAGCGGGATCACCACGTCCTCGTTGATCTTGAACGCGTTGGTGTGCTTGGCGATGGCGGCGGTGCGGCTGCGGTCCAGCCAGAAGGTCTTGCGCGCCTCCGGCGTCACCGCGATGAAGCCTTCGCCGTGACGGGCGTTGGCGATGCGCACCACCTGGCTGGCGGCTTCGGCGGCGGCGTTTTCGTCGTCGGACACGATGTCGGCGATCAGCACCATCTTGGGCCGGCCCTTGCTCTTGGCCTTGGTGGCGTAGCCGACTGCGCGCACGTAGCGCCAATCCAGGTGCTCCAGGCCTGCCAGCTGCACGCCTGCGGCCAGGCAGGCGCCGCCCGGCTTGAACAGGTCGGTGATTTCGACGATGGCCGGCGTCGCCTCGGCCACGGTGCCGAAGAACTCCAGGCACACGGTGCGGGTGTGCTTCGGCATCTTGTGCAGCACGAAGCGGGCGCTGGTGATGATGCCGTCGCAGCCTTCCTTCTGCACGCCGGGCAGACCGGCCAGGAATTTGTCGGTGACGTCCTTGCCCAGGCCCACTTTGCGGAACGCGCTGCCGGGAATCACTAGCTCGCGGCTGTCGAGCACGGTCTTGCCGTCGTCGGCCAGCCGCGACACGCGGAAACGGGCCTCGGCCACGTCGTGGATCTTGCCGTAGTTGTGGCCGATGCGTTCCACCAGCTGCCAATGGCCGTCAGGGTCCACCATCTTCCAGCTGGCCAGATTGTCCAGCGTGGTGCCCCACAACACCGCCTTCTTGCCGCCGGCGTTCATCGCGATATTGCCGCCGATACAGGAGGCCTCGGCCGAGGTCGGGTCCACCGCGAACACCAGGCCGGCGGCGGCGGCGGCTTCGGACACGCGGGCGGTGACCACGCCGGCGCCGCAGGAAATGGTGGCGCGCTTGCCGGTGAGGCCCGGCAGCTCGATATGCTCCACGCCCAGGTGGCGGTCCAGCTTCTCGGTGTTGATCACCGCGCTCATCCGGTCCAGCGGCACCGCGCCGCCGGTGTAGCCGGTGCCGCCGCCGCGCGGGATGATGGTCAGGCCCAGCTCGATGCAGGCGCGCACCAGCGGCGCCATCTCGGCCTCGCTGTCCGGGCTCAGCACCACGAACGGGTACTCGACGCGCCAGTCGGTGGCGTCGGTGACGTGGGCGACGCGGGACAGGCCGTCGAACAGGATGTTGTCGCGCCGGGTCAGCCGGGTCAGCCGCTTCAGCACGCGGGCGCGCAGCGCGCGGGTTTCCTCGAACTGGCGCGCGAACGCGTCCACCGCCTCGCGGGCGGCGGCGATCATCCGCTGCACCTTGTCGTTGCCGTCGCGGCGCTTCTCGATCTCGGTCAGCCGGTGGCGCATCGCCTCCACCAGCGCGGCCAGGCGCTTGGGATTGTCGAGCAGGTCGTCCACCAGGTAGGGGTTGCGGTCCACCACCCAGATATCGCCCAGCACCTCGAACAGCATCCTCGCCGAGCGGCCGGTCCTGCGCTCGCCGCGCAATTCGTCCAGCAATTGCCACATCGATTCGCCCAGCAGGCGGATCACGATTTCACGGTCGGAATACGAGGTGTAGTTGTACGGGATCTCCCGCAGGCGCTGTTCGCTGGTGATGGCTGTCATTTGTCCGCAAGCTGGGTTTTATTTAGAGGAGTGCCTGCCAGTTTAACGTAATTGCTGCGATGCGAAAAATACGAGTTGAATAGGGGGTTTTCCTCTCTAGATCAAGATATTGCCGTCCGGCATGATGCGCGCTCATGGGCGTCGGCGTGAATATTTTATTCAATCGGGATCGTAAAGCCCGGCGCCATTCGCGTCATTTTCTGCCGCCAATCCCGCGGCCATGAGTTTTTTTGGTTTCCGGCGCGGCGGCGTTTTTCGGTAAGCTATCGCTTTTGAATACGTTCCTAGCGGGCGTTTCGCAATATGGAAAGGATGGCGAAGATGTGGAAAAAACTGTTGCTGGTCTTCACGCTGGCGGCCACGTTGAGCGGCTGCGGCTATAACGCGATGCAGGCCCAGGACGAAGCGGCCAACGCCGCCTGGTCCGAGGTGCTCAACCAGTACCAGCGCCGCGCCGACCTGATTCCCAATCTGGTGAAGACGGTGCAGGGCTACGCCAAGCACGAGAAGGACGTGCTGACCCAGGTGACCGAGGCGCGCGCCCGCGTCGGCAGCATCCAGATGGACGCTGCTGCGGCCACCGACGAGAACAAGCTCAAGCAGTTCGCCGCCGCGCAGAATCAGCTGGGCTCGGCGCTGTCTCGACTGCTGGTGGTGTCGGAAAACTACCCGCAGCTGAAGGCCGACCAGTCGTTCCGCGACCTGCAGGCGCAGCTGGAAGGCACCGAGAACCGCATCGCGTTGGCGCGCAAGCGTTACATCGATTCGGTGCAGGCCTACAACGTCACCGTGCGCAGCTTCCCCAACAACCTGACCGCGATGATGTTCAGCCTGAAGACCCGGCCCAACTTCGCCGTGGAAAACGAGAAGGCCATCTCGGCGCCGCCGCAGGTGAACTTCGACCAGCAAGGCAAGTGAGATGAGCCGCGCATGGTCCTGGCTGTGGCTTGCGCTGTGCCTGCTGGCGGGCGCGGTTCGGGCCGAGGTGGCGGTGCCGCCGCCGACCTCGCCGGTGATCGATCAGGCGGCTTTCCTGACCGACGCCGAGCGCGGCGAGCTGGAAAAGCAACTGCTGGATTTCCGCCAGCGCAAGGGCAGCCAGCTGGCGGTGCTGATCGTGCCGACCGTCGATCCGGAAACGCCGTTCGATTACGGCACTCGGGTGATGGACAGCTGGAAGCTGGGGCGCAAGGGCGTGGACGACGGCGCGCTGCTGCTGATCGTCGCCGAGTCGCGCAAGACCCAGCTGCTGGTCGGACGCGGCCTGGAGGGCGCGATTCCGGATATCTACGCCAAGCGCATCCTGCAGGACACGCTGCGGCCACTGTTCAAGCAGGGGCTGCGCTTCCAGGGCATCCAGGCGGCGACGGCGCAGATCGAGGGCCTGATAGACGGCGAGAAGCTGCCTGAACCGGCCAAGCCGGCCACGCAGGGAAGCGGCTGGAGCGACAGCTGGCCCTTGCTGGCCTTCTTCCTGCTGATCGGCTCCGGCGTCGCCGGCAAGCTGTTCGGCCGGCTGGTCGGCAGCTTCATCATCGGCTGCCTCAGCATAGGCCTGGCGGCGGTGTTGGGCGCCGACATGCTGACGGCGCTGCTGATAGGCGCGATGGCCGCCGGCTTGTGCCTGGTCCTGGGCGAGCATGGCCTGTCCTTGGCCAACTGGGGCAATTGGGGCGGCGGTGGCGGTTCGGGTTCGGATGGCGGCAGCGGATGGTCCGGCGGCGGCGGGGATTTCGGCGGCGGCGGCGCTTCGGGAGACTGGTGAGATGAATCGATGGCAACGCGCATGGCGCCACCTGTGCAGCACCGGCTGGCAGGCGCGGCGGCAATTCCCTGCCGCTCAACTGAAGCGGCTGGAGCGGCAGATCGCCGAGTCGGAGCGGGCGCATCGGGGGCAGTTGCGCTTCGTGGTGGAGTCGGCGCTGGACTGGCGCGCCGCCTGGCGCGGCATGAGCGCCAGGGAGCGGGCGCTGCAGTGGTTCGGCGAACTCCGGGTATGGGATACCGAGGACAACACCGGCGTGCTGGTGTATCTGCTATTGGCCGAGCGCAGGATAGAAATTGTCGCCGACCGCGGCATCCACCGCCTGGCGCCGGCAGGCGAGTGGGCCGGCATCTGCGCCGATATGCAGCGGGCTTTCGCCGCCGGAGCGCACGTGGAAGGACTGGAGTCGGGCTTGCGGCGCATCCACGCCTTGTTGCTGGCGCACGCGCCGCGCAACGGCGAGCCCTTCGTCAACGAGCTGCCGGACCAGGTGGTGGTGCGCTGAGCCGTTTCGCAGGGCTTCAGCGCCTGCCCGCGTGGCCGGCCAGCTGTTCCGCCAGCCGCACCGCCTCCAGCAGGCTGCCCGGGTCGGCGCGGCCGCTGCCGGCCAAGTCCAGCGCGGTGCCGTGGTCGACCGAGGTGCGGACGATGGGCAGGCCCAGCGTGACGTTGATGCCGGCGCCGAAGCTGGCGTGCTTGAGCACCGGCAGGCCCTGGTCGTGGTACATCGCCAGCACCGCGTCGGCGGCGGCCAGCTTGTCGGGATTGAACAGCGTGTCGGCCGGCAGCGGGCCGATCAGATTGATGCCTTCGGCGCGCAGCGCGTCCAGCGCGGGTTCGATGACGTCGATTTCCTCGCGGCCCATGTGGCCGCCTTCGCCGGCGTGCGGATTCAGGCCGGCCACCAGGATGCGCGGCGCGTCTATGCCGAACTTGTTTTCCAGGTCGGCGTGCAGGATGCGGATCACCTCATTCAGCAGCGGCGCGGTGATCGCGTCGGCGACCTCGCGCAAGGGCAGGTGGGTGGTGGCGAGCGCGACGCGCATGCCGCCGCCGGCCAGCATCATCACCACTTTTCCCGTGCCGGTGCGTTCCGCCAGGTATTCGGTGTGGCCGGTGAACGGCACGCCGGCGTCGTTGATCACGCCTTTGTGCACCGGGGCGGTCACCATGGCGGCGAACTCGCCGGACACGCAGCCGTCTATCGCCGCGTCCAGCGTGGCGAGCACGTAGCGGCCATTGGCCGGATCCAGCCTGCCGGCTTGCGCCGGGGCGGCCAGCGGCACGTGCAGCACCTCCAGCGCGCCGGCCGGCGCCGGCCGGTCCCGGCGGTAATCGGCCAGCTCCAGGTTCAGGCCCAGCGCCGCGGCGCGATCCGCCAGCAAGGCGTGATCGGCGATCGCCACGCAACGGGCCTCCGGCGCCAGCTCGGGTAGCCGCAGCACCAGGTCGGGGCCGATGCCGGCCGGCTCGCCGGCGGTGACGGCCAGGACGGGCCGCTTGGGCATCATTTCTCGTCCAGGTGTTCTTCGACGAAGGCGGAGTCGCGCAGCTGGCGCACCCAGTCGGTGTAAGCCTGCTCCATCTTGCGCGCGCGGATCTGTTGCTTGACCGCCATTTTCTCGTGGTCGCTGGAGACGTCCTGGTTGCGCTTGCCCTCGACCAGAATAAGGTGCCAGCCGAACGGCGTGCGCACCGGCTGCGACACCTGGCCGATGGGCAGCGACACCATCGCCTTCTCGAATTCCGGCACCAGGTCGCCCATGTTCACCCAGCCCAGGTCGCCGCCCTTGGCGTTGCTGCCGTCTTCAGAGTACAGCTTGGCCATGTCGGCGAACTTAGCGCCGCGCATGATGCGGTCGCGCACCTGGTCGATGCGGGCCTTGGCGTCGGCTTCGGACACCGCCTCGTTGGTGCGGATCAGGATGTGGCGCGGGTGGTACTGCTCCACCATCATCGGCGCGCCGCCGCTGCGTTTGTCCACCAGCTTGAAGATGAAGAAGCCCTGCTGGGTGCGGATCACGTCGGTGTCGGCGCCGACCTTCATCTGCTCCAGCAACTGGACGAATTCCTGCGGCAGCGAGGTGGCGCTGCGCCAGCCCATGTCGCCGCCCTTCAGCGCGTTGGGCGCGTCGGAGTAAGCGGCGGACACTTTGGCGAACGGCTGGCCGGCGGCCAGGTCGGCCTGGGCCTTGTGGACTTTCTGCGACAGCTGGTCGATTTGCTTGGCGTCGGCCCGCTCCGGCACGGCGACCAGGATGCTGGCCAGGTGGTATTCGGTGCGGTTGGCGCTCTGGGCGCTCTTCATCGCCTGATCCACTTCGCTGTCGCTGACGTTGACGCGGGACGCCACTTCGCTGTCCCGCAGGCGGGAGATGGTCAGTTCGCGGCGGATGTCTGCGCGCAGGCGATCCAGGGTGATGCCGTCTTTGGCCAGCTGGGCCTTCAGGCCCGCTTCGCTCAACTTGTTCTGCTTGGCGAGGTTGGCCACCGCCTGGTCGACCGCGGCGTCCTCGATGCGCAAGCCGCCGCTGGCCGCGTACTGCAGCTGGACTTCCTCGGTGATCATCTGCTCCAGCACCTGGCGTTCCAGCACTTCGCGCGGCGGCGGCGCCACCTTTTGCGCTTCCAGCTGCTTGATCGCTTCGTTGACGCGCGCCTGCAGCTCTTGCCAGGTGATCACGTTCTTGTTGACCACGGCGACGATGCGATCCACTTCGCGTACCGGGGTGGCGGGGGCCGCCAGGGCGCTTTGCATCACGCTGGCGATCAACAGGGCAAGCAGGGTCTTTTTCATGGTCAGGCTTTGTTACTCGTTAATCTTGGTGTAGCCGGGTACGGCCAGACGCAGCGTGTCCTGCACGCCGTTGTTGCCCAGGGCGCCGAGGCCCTTGAGTTCCAGCTGGAAGAACCACGCGTTCTTGGTGGTGGTCGGGTCGGTGACGTAGCGTTGGCTATACATCCGCAACGACCAGCAGCCATCGTTGTACTCGAAGCCGGCCAGCCGCTCAATAGGCTTGCGCTCGATGAAGGAGTAGTTGTAGCGGCCGATCGCGTACCAGCGGCGGGCGATCGGCCATTGCGCGGCCACGTCCACCTGGCGCATCGGACCGTAGTTGTTGGAGTTGTCCAGCTGTTCGTAGCGGCCGAAGCGGTAGCGCACGCTGGCGATCTTGCCGGCCGCCGGGTTGTAGCGCAACTGGGCGTTGTAGCGCTCGGTCATGCCCAGTTGCTGGTTGTACTGATAGCTGCTGTCGAAGCGCCATTCGCGGGTCAGGTCGCCGCCGGCGGACAGCAGCAGGTCGGAACTGGGCTGGTTGACGGTCTGCGTGACATCGTCTTTCAGATAAAAACGCTTGCCCACCGCCAAACGCAGTCGTTCCAGACCATTGCTCTGGTCGATGAAGCGGCTGGTCAGCGCGGTGGTGATCTGGTTGGCGCCGTTGATGCGGTCGTAGCCGGAGTAGCGGTTTTCGGTGAACAGCTGCGCGAAATTGATGTCGTTGACCGATGTGTCGAACATCGGCAGCGAGTTCTGATCCCTGTTGTTGGGAATGTTGACGTAGAACAGCCTGGGCTCCAGCGTCATCAGGTGGTCTCGTCCCAGGAACTGGGTGTCGCGGTCGAAATACAGGCCGGCGTCGGTGCTGAAGATCGGCAGCGTGCGGGTCTGGACATGGCTTGGACTGCCTTGGAAGGCGTCCAGGTTGTAGTGGGTGTAGTTGACCCCCAATTTCGGCCGCAGGAAGCCCCAGCTACGGTCGAAGTTCCAGCTGACGCTGGGGTACAGCACCAGCCGCTCCGCATTCTGCAGCGAGGGATGGTCGAAGCGGGTCAGATCCGAGATCAGATTGGCCGAGAAACCGGACGGCAGGCTTTGATTCGCGTTGAAGGTCAGCTGCGGCATCTTGGCGTAGGGGATGTCGCCGGGGACCGGATTGATGGTCAGGTTCTGGTAGCGCTGGGCACGCAGGGTGACGTTGCCGCCGCCGCCCTGCCAACCCAAGGCATAGTTCAGCCAGGCTTCCCGGTTCAGGTTGACGTTGGATGCGATGGCCACCTGATCGCCGAAATCGGTGAAGTAGTTGTTGTCCGATACCTGGTTGAAATCCATGCCGAAGCTCAGGCCATGGCCGAAGTTCTGGCTATGGCTGGCGCTCCAGGCGTAGCGGGACTCGCCGGTCAGCTTGTCTTTCGGCAACTGCTCGGTGTAGATGCGGCCGCTGTAGTCGGGCTGCAGGTAGCGGAATTCGCCGGCCAGCATGTTGCCGTGCTTGACGTTGATGTGCGGCGTGATGGTGGCGTCGTAGTTGGGCGCGATGTTCCAGTAGTAGGGCAGCGAGAATTCGGTGCCCGAGCTGCCGGTCTTGAAGGTCGGCATCAGGAAGCCGGACTTGCGATTGCTGTTGAGCGGAAAGTCCAGCCATGGCGAATACAGGATGGGCACGCCGTAGAACTGCATCCAGGCGTTGTGGGCGACGCCGACGCCGGTGTTGTAATCGAGGTCGGTGCGCGACGACTTCAGATACCAGGCTTCGTCGCCGGGATCGCAGGTGGTCATCCGGCTGCCGTAGACGCGATATTGGTTTTGTCCCTGGAAATCCACCTGGCTGCCGTCGCCGCGCAGGGTCACCGGTTTGGCGGGCGGCGCGCCGGGCGCCGGCTTGACCGCGGTCTGATTCTGCCTGGCCATCGAGAACACCGGGTCCATGCCGGTGCCGCTGTAGGTGTCCACGTTGTAGTCCAGCGTGGTGCCGGTGATGACGTCGCCGCCGCGGGTCATGCGGAAGCGGTCGCCGGCCTTGACCCGGTTCTTGGTCTGGTAATAGTCCAGCCAGTCGGATTCCACCCTCTGGTCGTCGCGGGTCGCCACCACATTGCCCTTGGCGTGCAGGATCACGCTCATCTCGCCGTCCATGTCGTCGGCGTGGACCACGGTCTGGCCTGGCTCCTTGGGCGGGGCGGGGACGGCTATCGGCGGCTCTTCGTCATCGGCGAGCGCCGCGGGGGCATTCAGGGCAAAGGCGGCGGCCAGGGCCAGCGCCAGCGGATTCAGTTTTTGTCTGTGCATGCACAAAGCCATATCTTGGGGGCAGTGGGCGGTATAAAATCGTCCAATTCTATCAGCACCACGATAAAGCGACATGCAAAGACAGGAACAGCTCAAGAAATGGCTGGCGGAACAATACCCCGGCGACGAAATCCAGCTTGAATTCGCCGCGGCCGACGCCGACTTCCGCCGCTATTTCCGTGCAATCTGGCCCGACGGCGCAAGCCGCATCGTGATGGACGCGCCGCCGGAACACATCGGCACCGACGCCTACGTCAAGGTGCGAGACATCTTCTCGATGGTAAAAGTGCCCGAGATTTACCTTCGCGACCGCGACCAGGGCTTCATCGTGATGGAGGATCTGGGAAAGGTCACCTACCTCGCGGCGCTGCAGCATGACGAAAGACCGTTCGTGCACCGCCACCTGCTGCTGGAGGCGCTGGACACCCTGGTGGACATCCAGAAGGCCAGCCAGCCGGAAGTGTTGCCTGAATACGACGAAACGCTGCTGACGCGCGAGCTGAACCTGTTTCCGGAGTGGTTCTGCGCCAAGGAGCTCGGCAAGCCGCTGAACTTCAAGCAGCGCCAGCTTTGGGATGCCGGCGTCCAGGCGCTGCTGCCGGCGCTGCTGACCCAGCCCAAGGTTTTCGTGCACCGCGACTTCATCGTCCGCAACCTGATGCTGACGCCCGGCACGCCCGGCGTGCTGGACTTCCAGGACGCGGTGTACGGCCCGATCAGCTACGACGCGGTGTCGCTGCTGCGCGACGCCTTCATCGAGTGGGACGAGGAATTCGTGCTGGACCTGGCGATCCGCTACTGGGAGAAGGCGCGCGCCGCAGGCCTGCCGGTGCCGGAAGCCTTCGACGATTTCTATCGCGCCTTCGAATGGATGGGCGTGCAGCGCCACCTGAAGGTGGCCGGCATCTTCGCCCGCCTGTACCACCGCGACGGCAAGGACAAGTATCTGGCCGAGATTCCGCGCTTCATCAAATACCTGAAGCGGACCACCCGCCGTTACGCCGAGCTGGCGCCGTTCTACCAACTGCTGGTCGACCTGGTGGGCCGCGACGCCACCGACGAGGAATTGCAGTCCAGCTACCCGGTGCTGGGCGTGAAAGGCCATTGATGCGCTGGCAGATCCTTTGCCTGTTGCTGCTGCCGCTGGCGGCCGGCGCCGCCGATCTCAGGCAGCGGCAGTGTTTCCCGTCGCAGGCCTTGCGCGTGTGCCTGTGGCAGGATGCCAGGCTCGCCGCGCTGCAGGACGGCGGTTTCGGCGGAAGCGAGGGCGACGAGTGGAAGCCGGCCTTGGCGCCGGCCGAGTTGCGCATCTACGACAGTCAGGGCGGCCAGTTGTCGCGCCTGCGGGTGGGACGGCTGTCCATGATTGAGCGAACCCGGCTCAGCGACGGAGGCAAGCCAGTGTTTCTGCTCAAGGAAGACCATGCCGCGGGTTTCGGCTCTTACTCCGGCGTCGAGGCGCGGCCGTTCACCGTCGGCGCGCGCGGCATCCGCTTCGCCCAGCCGCAGGGCGGCGATCCGGCCCAGCCGTTCGCGATGGCGAGCGCGCTGAAGAGCGGCTGGAAAGAGGCGCGGGATGGCTTCCTGCTGGTGTCCTGCGCGCCGGACTTCCCGGCCAAGGGCGAGTGGGACGGCGAAACCTTCCGCGTCAGCTATCGCCGTCTGAAGCTGCAGGATGGCCAATGGCGGCTGACCGAGCGCAGCGCGCGCGGCTTCTGGGAGAACGAAGGCGACTTCCCGGCCGAGCGGCTGTTCCCGAAATGAACGAGAAGAACATGAAGGCAATGATATTGGCGGCCGGCCGCGGCGAGCGGATGCGGCCGCTGACCGACCATACGCCCAAGCCGCTGCTGATGGCGGGCGGCAAGCCGCTGATCCAGTGGCATATCGAGCGCCTGGTCCACGCCGGCGTCACCGATCTGGTGATCAACCATGCCTGGCTGGGCGAGAAGATCGAAGCGGCGCTGGGCGACGGCAGCCGCTTCGGCGCGTCCATCGCCTATTCGCCGGAAGGCTGCGCGCTGGAAACCGCCGGCGGCATCGCCACCGCGCTGCCGTTGCTGGGAGACAATCCCTTCCTGGTGCTGAACGGCGACGTGCTGACCGACTTCCCGGTCGCGCGGCTGGTCGAGGCGGCGGGCCGCCTGGACGGCGACGCCGCGCAGGCTCATCTGGTATTGACGCCCAAGGCGGGCTACCAGACCGGGCGCGATCTGACGCTGCGCGCCGACGGGCGCGTGGCCGCCTGCGGGGACGGCGACACGCCGTACACCTTCTGCGGCCTGGCCGCCTACCACCCGGCCTTCTTCCGCGAGGTGGCGACCGGCGCGGCCAGCCCCTTGCTGCCATGGCTGCTGGCGGCGATGGAGCGGGGCCGGATCCGCGGCGAGGTGCAGACCGGCTTGTGGCTGGACGTCGGCACGCCGGAGCGGCTGGCCGAAGCCGGCCGCATCGCCTCCGGCTGGACGAGATGAGCCGGCGCATCTTAGGCATCGATCCCGGCAGCCTGATCACCGGCTTCGGCGTCATCGACGTGGTGGGCAACCAGCGCCATTACGTCGCTTCCGGCGCGATCCGCACCAAGAGCGGATCGCCGCTGGCCGAGCGGGTCAAGGTGCTGGTGGACGGCATCCATCAGGTGATAGACACCTATCGGCCCACCGAGGCGGCGCTGGAACGGGTGTTCGTCAACGTCAATCCGGCGGCCACGCTGATGCTGGGACAGGCGCGCGGCGCCTGCATGACCGCGCTGGTGCTGAAGGATTTGCCGGTGGCCGAATACACGGCGCTGCAGGTCAAGCAATCCGTGGTCGGTCAGGGCAAGGCGCCGAAGGAGCAGGTGCAGTACATGGTGGTGCGCATGCTGAACCTGTCCGGCACGCCGCAGGCCGACGCCGCCGACGCGCTGGCGGTGGCGCTGACCCATGCGAATCATAGCGGCGGGGCCATCGGCAAGCTGGCGCTGCGGGGCCTGAAGGTGCGGGGCGGCCGCTTGGTGTAGGACCTCGGCCAGGCGGTTGTGGCCGCCGTCCGCAACAAAGCGGCCCGCGGGCCGCTTTGTTGCCTTTTCCGAACGCGTCAGCGCCGCCGGGCATCCGGCCACACCCAGTCGCCGGGAGGCGGCGTCTGGCTGCTTGCCGGGCTGAGCGTTTCCGACCAGGCCTGGATATGGTTGGCGTATTTGCACAGCGCGGCGAAGGCGGAAACATTGCCGGCATTGCCGTTGTACACCCCCACTTGAACGCCCTTGGCCGAGAGCAGCGGGCTGCCGGAGTCGCCGCCGCGGCCGACATTGCCATTGGCCAGCAGGGACACGCCATTGGCCAGCGGCGACGGCCCCAGGCGGACGATGTTGGCGACGCTGACCTGCATCAGGCTGTGCCCCAACTGGTAGCCCTGGTCGTCCATCCTTCGCTGGGCCTGCATCGCGCCGATGCCGGCATTGCAATCTTCCTGCGCCACCACCGGGACGATCCGGGCGCCATTGCGGCCGGCGATCGGCTGGGACAGCTTGAGCAGGGCCAGGTCCACGGCTACGCCGTGATGGTCGAATTTGATCCAGTTGGGCCGGTCGTTGTCGCGCCGGGCGCTGGCCTGGTTTTCAAAATTCCGGCCGTAGTAGGCGGTGACGCCGGCCCAGTTGTCCAGGATGCAATGCGAGGCGGTCAGCACCAGATCTTTCCCCACCAGCGACCCGCCGCAGATATTCCGGCTGCCATTCTGATTCTGAAAGTCCAGCTTGATGTAATTGGTTTCCTGAGGCGAAAAAGGGGCGGCGGCGGCGAATTGGGCCCATGCCAGCAGGCATGAAACGGCAAGCGGTTTCTTCACGGATGATTTCCTTTGGTATGGGGAATCAAGGCGGCTTTTCCCGCCGCTGTCAAAATGAGTATCAGCAAGGATGGGTTGATATTTCCAGTATTGATATTCTTGATTCCTTCTAGTTTGCCCTTGCCGATTCATTATGCCCGGCGAAGATATTTGTGGAATGGAGAATGCCGAATCCGCGCCGGATTTTTCAATGACATTTAATTTTCGGTTTTATCTGAATTTGAATTCGGCGCCGCCGAAGCCGCTAAATGATTGGCCGAGGCGATGCCGGTCTGAAATGAAATAGCCGTCTTGTGAATATTCACCGAGGTTTTGGCGATAAATAGTACGGACCTGATTTATTTTAGGCGCAGTTACTTTTAGATATTTGAACATGTCATGGAGGAATATGAAAACGGCCAGCCATGGTTTTCCGCGGCGAGGCGCGCGCCTGCATCTGGCCTTGCCGGACAAGCTGGATGGGCGCGGGCGCGGCTTGTGGGATAATGCCGGCAGCCGCGCCAGTCCGGCGCGGGCCTGATTGCGAGAATGCCAAGATGATCGGACGTCTTTCCGGAAAACTGATCGAAAAATTGCCGCCGCAAGTGGTGGTGGATGTGAACGGCGTCGGCTACGAAGTGGACGTGCCGATGACCACCTTCTACCAGTTGCCGGCGCTGGGACAGCCCTGCACCTTGTTCACCCACCTGGCGGTGCGCGAGGACGCCCATTTGCTGTACGGCTTCGCCAGCAAGGAAGAGAGACAGACTTTCCGCCAGCTGATCAAGGTGACCGGCATCGGCGCCAAGATCGCGCTGGCCATCCTGTCCGGCATGACCGCCGACGAGCTGGCGATCGCGGTGGCCAGCGAGGACATCAAGCGGCTGTCGGCGGTGCCGGGCATCGGCAAGAAGACCGCCGAGCGGCTGGTGCTGGAGCTGCGCGGCAAGCTGGCCACCGGCGGCAACCTGACGGTGCCGGGCGGACTGCCTTTCGCCGCCACGCCGGACGAGAAGAGCGACATCGTCAACGCGCTGCTGGCGCTGGGCTACAACGAGAAGGAGGCGGCGGCGGCCACCAAGAGCCTGCCGGCCGATGTGACCGTCAGCGAGGGCGTGCGCCTGGCCCTGAAGAGCCTGATGAAGGTTTGATGCCTATACTGTCGATGCGGCTTGTATATCGCTGCATCGACTAGGGAGCGGACATGGCGTGGCGATGCGCGGCGGGGGCGTTGGCGGCGAGCCTGGGAATGGCGATGGCATCCACCCCGTCCTTCCATTGTCCCGATCATCCGATCCGCCTCGCCTTTTATCCTATCGGCTTGTTCTATACCGACCGCAACGGCCTGGATTGGGACGTGGCCGAGGAACTGCGCCGCCGCAGCGGCTGCCGCTTCGAATACGCGGTCATGCCGCGGGCCCGCATCTGGCGGGAGCTGGAGGCGGGCAGGCTGGACATCACGCTGTCGGCGATCTCCACGCCCGAGCGCGAGCGCATTTACTGGTTTCTCAATTACATCCAGCTCAAGCAATACGTGCTGTTGTCGCCCAAGCTGCCGGCGAGCATCCGCTCGATGGAAAGCTTCATCCAGGCGGGGGAGCCCTGGCGCTGGGCCATCGTCCGCAGCTACAGCACCAGCGAGTATTACGATCCGCTGATCGCCCAACTGGCGGCCAAGGGCCGGGTGGTGGAGGTGCCGGCGGAGGACGCGCTGTATCGGCTGCTGGCCCAGAACCGCGTGGCCGGCATTTTCTCCACGCCCATGGTTTACCGCGAGAAGCTGCGCGAATTCAATCTGGACGACAGCGTGCGGGTGGCCGACTGGGACAAGGTGTCCGCGCCGAGCCCGCGCGGCATCGTATTCACCAAGCAGACGTTTCCCGAGCCTGACATCCGCCAGTGGCAGGCGCTGGTGGACAAGATGAACCACGACGGCACCATGCGCAGGCTGATCAACCGCTACATGACGGCATCGGAGACCGAAACGGCCTTGTGGCGCTGAGCGCGACGAAAAAAGCCCGCTGTGGCAGCGGGCAAGACGGATGCGGGACGGTTGCCGCCCGGGACGGACGGCAGAATCCGATTTAGCCGGCGGGCTGCAGGTTGACCTGGCTGCGCACGCTCTTCACGCCGTGCACGCGGGATACTTCCTCGGCGATGCGGGAGATCGCGTCCTGGTTCGGCGCGGTGCCGTTCAATACGACGTCGCCGTTGTTGACTTGGGCTTCGACCTTGGCGCCCAGTTGGGCAGCCGCCTTGGCGAGCACTTGATTGACCTGGCGGCCCAGTTCCGCGTCGGCGGCGCTGGCGGCGGCGTGCTGTTGCGCGACCGGCGCGCTGGCGGGCTGGGTCTGCTCGGCGAAGCTGGTGCCGGCGTACAGAGCGGGAATCAGGCTGGCGAGGATCAGGGCTTTACGCATGGTATGAGTCTCCTTGTGGACTGGGATGATGGTCATTGCCGCGGCTCGGCGGTTTGGCCTGTCCGCGGCGCTTGGCCTGTCATTGAGCAATCGCCGTGCCAGTCCTTGTTTTTATTTTTATATCAATGGCTTGCGATGACTTCTGCGATTGGCGGCCGGCGATCCATCCGGATTTTGTCGCCTGCAGGCGACAGCGGAGATGGCGATGCGGAAAAAGGGCAGTCATATCAATGGCTTGGGCCTGTCGCTGTTCGGCGACAGGCTCAGCCGTCCTTGAACGCGGCGGCATTCAGCTCGTGTTTCTGCAGCAGCCGGTAGAACTCGGTGCGATTGCGGTCGGCCAGCCGGGCGGCGTCGCTGACGTTGCCGCCGGTCAGGCGCAGCAGCCGCTCCAGGTAGTCGCGTTCGAAGTCCCGCCGCGCCTCGGCCAGCGTCGGAATCGCGCGCGACTCGCCGGCTACCGCCTTTTCCACCTGGGCCAGGGTCAGCAAGGGGCCGGTCGCCAGCACGCAGCATTGCTCCACCACATTGGCCAGCTGGCGGATATTGCCCGGCCAGCGCGCGGCGGCGAGGAAGGCCAGGGCGTCGGGCGCGAAGCCGCTGACGGACTTGCCGTAGCGCGCGGCCACCTGCTGCAGGAAATGCTGCGCCAGCAAGGGGATGTCCTCGCGCCGCTCGGCCAAGGGCGGCAGGGTCAGCGACACCACGTTCAGCCGATAGTAGAGGTCCTCGCGGAACTGGCCGTCGGCGATGCGGGCCGGCAAATCGCGGTGGGTGGCCGACAGCAGCCGGATATCCACCGGCAGCGGCCGGCTGGCGCCCACCGGCCTGACCTCGCGATCCTGCAGCACCCGCAGCAGCTTCACCTGCAGCGGCAGCGGCATGTCGCCGATCTCGTCCAGGAACAGCGTGCCGCCGTCCGCCTGGCGGATCAGGCCGTCGTGGCGCGCGGCGGCGCCGGTGAAGGCGCCCTTCTCGTGGCCGAACAGCTCGCTTTCCAGCAGGTTTTCCGGGATCGCGCCGCAGTTGACGGCGACAAAGGGCCGGCCAGCGCGGCGGCTGGCCTGATGAATGGCGCGCGCCAGCACTTCCTTGCCGCTGCCGCTTTCGCCCTGCAGCAGCACGCTGGCGTCGGTGGCGGCCACCATGCGCGCTTCGCTCAGCAGTTCCTCCATCGCCGGGCCCCGGCTGACGATGCCGGCGCGCCAGTCGTCGCCGGCGGCGCCGTCGCCCGCGGACAGCGCCAGTCCCTGGGCCACCTTGTCCAGCAGCAGCTGGCCGTCGAACGGTTTTTCCAGGTAGCAGAACACGCCGCGGCTGACCGCCTCCACCGCGTCCGGCACCGTGCCGTGGGCGGTGAACAGGATGACCGGCAGCGTCGGATAGCGGCGGCGCGCGGTTTCGAACAGCTGCAGCCCGTCCATGCCGGGCAAGCGCCAGTCGGTCAGCAACAGGTCGGCGCGGCGCGCGGCCAGCGCTGCCAGCGCGGCCTCGGCGCTGGCGAGCGCCTCCACTTCGTGGCCGGCGGCCTCAAGCCGCAGCCGGACCAGGCACAGCAGATCGGGATCGTCGTCCACCAGGACGATGCGGGCGGGGGCGTTCATCGCTTGCTCCCTCCATTCAGGCCGTTGGGCTTGGGCAGGTCCAGCTCCAGCCGGCGCAGCGCCTCCAGCTTGGCGGCCTGGTCGTCGATGCGCTTTTGCTGATCGCGCAACTGCTGCTGCTGGCGCTCGGACTGGTCTTGCAATTTGGACTGGGCCAATGCCTGGCGCAATTGCAGCCGGGCCAGCGCGGCGCCGGCCGGCGACAGGCTCTTGTCGGCCAGCAGCTTGTCCAGTTCGCCGGCCAGGCGGACGGGGTCGCCGCGGTTGGCGCGCAGCGCGCGCAGCAGGCGGTAGCCGTCGCAGGCTTCGTAGCCTTGCCAGCGCTGGCGGACGGCGTCGTCGGGCGCATCCAGCGAGATCAGCAGCGCGTCGCTGCCGGGGCAGTAGCGTATCGGCGCGGGCGGCGGCTGGACGCCGGCGCAGGCGGCGAGCAGCGGCAGCGACAACAGCGGCAGCCAGCGGCGCGGGAAAACGATTGGGGTCATATCGGCTCCGGTTCAGGCCAATGGAGGCGGAAGCAGGTGCCTGGGCCGTCGCCCAGCAGCCGCAGCTCGCCGCCCATCAGCTGCGCGTAGCCGCGCGCCATGGTCAGGCCGAGGCCGCTGCCGGGACGCTCGCCGTCGGGCGCGGGTCCGCTCCAGAAAGGTTCGAATATCCTGTCGCGCAGCTCGCCGGGCACGCCGGCCCCCTGATCGGCCACTTCCAGCCAGACCTGGCCGCGCTCGCGCGCGAAGCGCAGCGCCAGCCGTCCTCCCGGGGGGCTGTGGCGGATGGCGTTGAGCAACAGGTTGTCGACGATGGTCTCTACCTTGGACGCGTCGCCGCGCACCAGCCCGGCCGGGCCGTCCAGCGCGACGGTCAGCCGCTTGGCCTGCCATAGCGGCTGGCAGCTCGCTAGGCGGTCTTCGATCAGGCTGCGCAGGGGGAAGGCGGAAATGTTCAGCGCGCTGGACAGCCAGGGGCCGGCGTCCTGCCTCAGCAGCGCCTCCACGCGCTGGCGCAGCGTCTGCGCGTTGTTGCCCAGGATGTCGACGATGTGGCGCTGCTGCGGATTGAGCGGGCCGGCCACCTGTTCCCGCAGCAGCGCGGCGGCCTCGTGTATCGACGCCAGCGGCGTTTTCAGCTCGTGCGACACCTGGCGGAAGAAGCGGGTCTTTTGCTGCTCCAGCTCCACCAGGCGCAAATCCAGTTGTTCCAGTTCCCGGCCCAGGCGCTGCAGGTCGGCAGGTCCCGTCTGCCGCCAATTCAGCTGGCGCGCGCCGCCGGCCAGCCGGGCGATGCGGCGTTGCAGGCCGCGCAGCGGGGCGTGGATCAGCAGGGTGACGATCAGCGCCAGCAGCACGGCGGCGGCCAGCGCCAGCCAGGCCAGCCGGTTGGCCTGCAGCCGCATCCGCTCGATGTCGTCGCGCCAGCTGGCCTGACGTTTTTCGCCGGCCTGGGCCAGCGTTTGCTGCTGTTGGTCCAGCACGCGGTTCAGCTGGCGGAAAAGGGCGTCGCGCTGCTGGCGGCGGGAGGGCGGAAGCGTCTGCAACTGCGCGGCGAGGCCGAGCGCGGCGTCTATGCCGGGCAGCGCCTCGGGCGGCGCGTCCAGCCGCAGCGTCCGCTGCGCGCGTTGCAGTTCGCCGCGCGCCTGGCTGGCGGTTTCGGTGAGCTTGCGGTCGCGCAGGATCGCCGCCTGCCGGCTGGCGCGTTCGAATTGAACTGCCTGCTCCTGGGACAGGCGGGCGATGTCCTGCCAGCGCTGGGCTTGCCGCTGGTGGTGCTGGGCGCTGTCGGCGGCCAGGCCCAGTTCGTGGCGCAACTGCATCAGCGCCGCGGCGGGAGTCAGCGCGACGCCGAGGAAGCCCGTCAACAGCAGGCCTCGGAAGGAAATGAAGCGGAGCATGGCGTCATGAAAGTGGAACAGGGGCGCGGATGCGCCCCTGTTCAGCAGACAGGCGGGAGGCCGATTGGTTCGCCGCCGCCTGCGGTCAGCGCGCGGCCAGCGCCGGCTGGCGGCGGGCCGCCGGCAACAGCGCGGGTGCCAGTTCGTCCAGCCTGGGCGCGAGCAGCGGCATCAAGGCCGCCAGCTTGTCCTCCAGCGCTTCGCGCATGGTGTCGACCAGCACCTGGGTGTCGCGCTCGATTTCCAGGTTCAGCCGGCAGCCGGGTTGCTTGGCGCCGAGCGAGGTGGCGCGGCGGGTTTCCGGGATCAGCCACACTTCGATCCAGCCGGCCTGCTTGTCGATGTCGGCGATGGTCAGGCTGACGCCGTCCAGCGCCGCGTAGCCCTTGGCGAACAGGTAGCGCAGCGCGCCGGCCGGCACCGACAGCCGCAGGCACAGGTTGTCGCCGCATTCCTTGCGCTGCTCGACCACGGCTTGATAGTCGACGTGGCCGGACAGCGCGTGGCCGCCGATCTCGGCGCCGTCGCGCAGCGCGCGCTCGGCGTTGACCGCGTCGCCGACGCGGCACGCGGCCAGCGTGCTGGTGACCAGCGTCGGCAGGATCAGGTCGAACTCGGCGCGCTCGCCCCGCGGCGGCGCGGCCACGGTCAGGCAGGCGCCGTCGATGGAAACGCTGCAGCCTTGGGCGAGGCCGGCGCAGAAGCCGTCCGGGAAGTCGATGGCGACGCGGCGGCTGGCTTCGCCTTCGGAGATGGCGGCGATGCGGCCGACGGCCTGGGTGATGCCGGTGAACATGTCGCGCCTCCTCAAGCCGGTTCGCGCTGCAGCCATTCGGCCAGCTCGGCGACCGACAGCTGCGGCAGATCGTGGCGCTCGGCGTAATCCTGCACTTGCTGGCCGCGCATCATCGTGCCGTCCGGGTTCATCAGCTCGCACAGCACGCCGGCCGGGCTGAAGCCGGCCAGCCGCGCCAGCTCCACCGAGGCCTCGGTGTGGCCGCGGCGCTCGCGCACGCCGCCGGCGCGGGCGACGATGGGATAGACGTGGCCGGGCCGCACCAGGTCGCCGGGCTTGGCGTCGGGATGGATGGCGGCGCGGATGGTGGTGGTGCGGTCGGCTGCGGACACGCCGGTGGTGACGCCTTGGGCTGCCTCGATGGCGACGGTGAAGGCGGTGCCGTAGCGGCTGCCGTTCTCGGCGGCCATCGGCGGCAACTGCAGCCGTTCGGCGCGCTCCGGCGTGAGGCACAGGCAGACGATGCCGCTGCCGTCGCGGATCATCCGCGCCATTTCGGGCACGGTGAGCGTGTCGGCGGCCAGGATCAGGTCGGCCTCGTTCTCGCGGTCGGCGTCGTCGGCGACGATGACCGGCAGGCCGCGGCGCAAGGCGTCCAGCGCGGCGTGGACGCGCAGGGATAGGATGTCGGTGTTGGCGTTCATGGAAACGGTCCTCAAAAACAAGATTGAGAAACACGTCCCTCGGGCTTGAAGCGGATAGCGCAAAGCCATCCGGCGCGGGAAACCGCGCGGATACGACACGTGCCTCCGGCCGCGGGCGCGGCGGGAGCTGGCGTCGTCTTCTCTCATCCGGACTATTACCGTCGGCTCTGGCGTTTCACCAGATCTGCTGACCCTTTGCCGTCAGGCAAAGGCGCTCGCGGGCTCGGCGCTTGCGCGCCATACCGCCGGTGGGGAGTTGCACCCCGCCCCGAAGACGTAAGCTTGCGGCCGCGTGTCGCGCGGCCAGCGGCGAGTATAGCGTGGTGTTAGAATGTCGGCAGCAAGATTCATCTTTCAAGAGTCCCCGATGATAGAAACCGACAAGCTGTTCGGCGCCGCGCCGGAGCGCCGCATCGTCACCCCGCAACGCGCGTCCGAGCAGGAAGAGGCGCTGGAGCGGGCGCTGCGGCCCAAGCTGCTGGACGAGTACGTGGGCCAGAAGAAGGCGCGCGAGCAGCTGGAAATCTTCATCGAGGCGGCGAAGAAGCGCGGCGAGGCGCTGGACCACGTGCTGCTGTTCGGCCCGCCGGGCCTGGGCAAGACCACGCTGGCCCACATCGTCGCGCGCGAGATGGGCGTCAACCTGCGCCAGACGTCTGGCCCGGTGCTCGAGCGCGCCGGCGACCTGGCGGCGCTGTTGACCAATCTGGAGCCGCACGACGTGCTGTTCATCGACGAGATCCACCGCCTGTCACCGGTGGTGGAGGAAATCCTCTACCCGGCGCTGGAGGATTACCAGATCGACATCATGATAGGCGAGGGGCCGGCGGCGCGGTCGGTGAAGATCGACCTGCCGCCGTTCACGCTGGTGGGCGCCACCACCCGCGCCGGCATGCTGACCAATCCGCTGCGCGACCGCTTCGGCATCGTCGCCCGGCTGGAGTTCTACAACGCCGAGGAGCTGACCCGCATCGTCAGCCGTTCGGCCGGCCTCCTGAATGTGCAGTTGTCGGACGACGGCGCCTTCGAGGTGGCCAAGCGCTCGCGCGGCACGCCGCGCATCGCCAACCGCCTGCTGCGCCGGGTGCGCGACTACGCCGAGGTGAAATCCGACGGCGTGGTGACGATGGCGGTGGCCGACGCCGCGCTGGCGATGCTGGACGTCGATCCGGCCGGCCTCGATGTGATGGACCGCAAGCTGCTGCAGGCTATTCTGGAGAAGTTTTCCGGCGGGCCGGTGGGCCTGGACAACGTCGCCGCGGCGATCGGCGAGTCCACCGACACCATCGAGGACGTGATCGAGCCCTTCCTGATCCAGCAGGGCTATCTGCAGCGCACGCCGCGCGGCCGGATGGCCACCGCGCAGGCCTATCTGCATTTCGGCCTGCCGGTGAAGGACGCCTGAGCACCCGCCATATGATTTGTTGAACGGCCCGGCGGGGCCGTTTTCGCGCCCGGCATGCGGCGGAAGGCGGTCATGCTTGTCCGCGCGCAAAGGCTGGTCGGGTGGAGCGCATGCATTGCGCGTACAATGACAGTGTTTCCCGATCGAGCAAGCCATCATGTTCTACGTGTTGTTCATTACCATCCTGGCCGTGGTGGTGCTTACCGCCGGCGCAGCAGCCCGCTTCTTCGATCCTGCCGTCGGCAAGATACTCGGCCGCACGCTGGGACAGGACCTGGCCGACGCCTGGCGCAAGTACGTGTTCTTCGCCATCGTGGTCAGCGGCATTTCCGGCGGCGTGCGCCAGTGGTCGCTGCAGCAGTACCTGCCGCCGGCGCCGGGCAAGGGCACGACCCAGCTGCAGCTGAGCGGCGAGCGCTGGCTGCTGGAGCTGTTCCAGGCCTTCATCAGCACGCTGCAGTCCATCGCCTGGGTGGTGCTGCTGTTCTTCCTGTGCGCGATGCTGGCCTACGCGATCATGCGCGCGGTGGAATTCCGCCGCGAAGAGGCCGGCCATCCGCGCGATGCCGAGTGAGGGCCGCCTCGAACAACAGCTGAGCGGACTGGTTCTGGCCTCGCCCTGGCTGATGCGCGCCTTGCGCGCGGCCAGGGCGCTGGGCCTTTCCGACTGGTGCATCGGCGCCGGCGCGGTGCGCGGCCTGGTGTGGGACGCGCTGCATGGCTTCGCGTCCGAGCCTTCTGCCTTGTCCGATCTCGATCTGGTCTATTTCGACGCCGAAAACCTGTCGCCCGATCGCGAGGCCGCGCTGCAGCGCCGGCTGGCGTCCGTCCATCCCGACCTGCCTTGGGAGGTGACCAATCAGGCGGCGGTGCATCTGTGGTTTGCCGATCGTTTCGGCTACCCGGTCGAGCCCTTGCCGTCGCTGGAGGCGGCACTGGCGACCTGGCCGGAGTACGCGACCGCGGTCGGCGTCGCGCTGAACGCCGACGACAGCCTGCGCATCATCGCGCCTTTCGGGCTGGACGACCTGTTCGCCATGACGGTGCGCCGCAACCCGGCCAGGGCCAGCCTGGAGATTTACCGCCAGCGGGTGGCGCAGAAGCGCTACCAGGCGCGCTGGCCCCGGGTGACGGTGGTCCTGGAATGAAAAACGCCGGCGGGTTGCCGGCGTTTTTCATCAGGCGGCCGCTCAGCGGCCGATCTTCACTTGCGACCACAGGCGGTTCAGCTCGCGGCGGGACTTCACGTCCAGATCCTTCAGCGCCACGTACTTGCCCTTGGACGGATCCAGCATGATCACCGGATTGGCCTTGATCTGCGGCTTGAAGAAGGCTTCGGCCGCCTTCACCGGATTGGTCGCGCCGATCTGGTTGGAGATTTCCGACGCGTTTTTGCCGTCCAGCATGAAGTTGATGAACTTGTGCGCCAGGTCCGGCCGCGGCGCGTCCTTCAGGATGGTCATGTTGTCGATGGCCAGCACATTGCCTTCCTGCTGCGGGCGGTAGGCGAGCTCGAACGGCCGCTTGGCGTTCTTCGCGTCCTGCTGGGCCTGGAAAAGGTCGTTGGAATAGCCCAGCGCCACCCAGATGTTGCCGACGGTCAGCTCCTTGATGTAGCTCTGGTTGTTGAACGCCGCCCAGTACGGCTTGGCCTTGCGTATGGTTTCCGCCGCGGCCTTCCAGTCGGCCGGGTTGGTGGAGTTGGCGTCCTTGCCCAGATACATCAGCGCGGCGGCCATCAGTTCGCGCTGGCTGTCCAGCACGGTGACCTTGCCCTTGATCTTGGCCAGCAGCGCGGGGTCGAATACCAGCGCCCAGCTGTTGGACTTGCCCTCGACGCCGGCCTTCTTCAGCTGGGTGGCGTTGTAGCCGATCAGCGTCAGCGACACCACGGTCGGCGCGGCGTAGCGGTTGCCGGGGTCGAAGGGCTGGTTCAGCGCCAGATAGCCGCTGTTCAGGTTCTTCCAGTTGGGCAGCCTGCTCTTGTCCAGCGGCTGCAGCTTGCCCTGTTTCAGCAGCGTGTTCACCGCGAAAGCGGTGGGAAACACCATGTCGTAGCCCTTGGCTCCGGCGGCCAGCTTGGCCAGCATCTCTTCGTTGTCGCCGTAGTAGTCCTGCACCAGCTTGCACTTGCACGACTGCTCGAAGCGCTTGGCGGTGTCAGGCGACAGCGCGTTGTTCCAGTTGTAGATGTGCAGCACGTCTTCGGCTGCGGCCGAACCGCAGGCCACCGCCAACAAGGCGGCCAGGGCGATCTTGTTCATATACGGAAAATCCTAATTGATTATTTGGCGTTGCAAAAACTAACCCCTGCCGGGCAGGGGTCGGGAAAAACGTTTGCCGCTGGCGGCGATGACTCAGAGCGCGACCATATTGTCCCGGTGGATCAACTCCGGTTCTACGATGTAACCGAGCGCGGCTTCGATCTCGCGCGTGCTTTTGCGCATGATCTGACGCGCTTCGTCCGAGCTGTAGTTGACCAGGCCGCGCGCCACCTCGTGCCCCGCCGCGTCGACGCAGGCCACCGCCTCGCCGCGCAGGAAATCGCCTTCCACCGCGCTGACGCCCACCGGCAGCAGGCTGGTGCCGCGCTCGCGTATCGCCAGCGCGGCGCCGTCGTCCAGCAGCAGGCGGCCGGCCAGCTTCAGGTGGTCGGCCAGCCACTGCTTGCGGGCGGCCATGCGGTTGGTGGCGGCGACCAGCTGGGTGCCGATGGCTTCGCCGTCGGCCAGCCGAGACAGCACATGGGGTTCGCGGCCGCTGGCGATCACGGTGGCGGCGCCGCTGCGGGCGGCGCGCTTGGCGGCCAGGATCTTGGTGATCATGCCGCCGGTGCCGACGCTGGAACCGGCGCCGCCGGCCATGTCCTCCAGGCGCTCGTCGCCGGCTTCGGCCTGGTGGATGAACTCGGCGTCGGGATGCTTGCGCGGGTCGGCGCTGTAGAGTCCGCGCTGGTCGGTCAGGATCACCAGGGCGTCGGCTTCGATCAGGTTGGTCACCAGCGCGCCCAGCGTGTCGTTGTCGCCGAAGCGGATTTCGCTGGTGGCCACGGTGTCATTCTCGTTGATGATGGGCACCACGTTCAGATTCAGCAGGCTGGTCAGCGTGGAGCGGGCGTTCAGGTAGCGGGTGCGGTCGGCCAGGTCTTCGTGGGTCAGCAGGATCTGCGCGGTGCGCAGGCCGAAGGAGCGGAACGCGCTCTCGTAGGCCTGGCACAGGCCCATCTGGCCGACGGCGGCTGCGGCCTGCAGCTCATGCACGCCCTTCGGGCGCACCGTCCAGCCCAGGCGCTGGCAGCCTTCGGCGATGGCGCCGCTGGAGACCAGCACCACCTGCTTGCCGCGGCGTTTCAGTTCGGCAACTTCCTCCGCCCAGCGCGCCAGCGCGTTCAGGTCCAGCCCCCTGCCGTCGTTGGTTACCAGGCTGGAGCCTACCTTGACCACGATGCGGTCTGAAGCGTGAATCACCGAGTGCATCAACGGACCTCTCTATGAAAGCGAATAATTATAGAGAGGGCAGTGTAACTGAAAAAGCCCGGCGCTTGCGCCAGGTCAAAATTGCTCGCTGGGGCGGTATTCCATCAGCTGGAAATGGGGGGATTGCTGATGCAGCTTGGAAACGCGGACCAGTTGCTCGCCGTTTTCGTCCCTCAGCCTGAACTCGCGCAACTGGCTGAAGGGACGGCCGGGCAACAGCAGCAGCGCCGGCCGGCTCCCGTTGGCGGGCAGCCGCAAGCCCCGTTGGAAACTGTCGCCGCTGTGGGTGATGCTGGGCATGGCCCTCACCGGCTGCGGCAGCGGGCCCAGCGTCTCGACGCCGCATTCCACTTCCTTGCCGGAGGGCTGCATCAATACCCAGCGCACTGCGCACAGACACGACTCGCCCGGCTGGTCGGGCCGGTCCAGCAACAGCACCTCGCCGGCGCGCAAGGGCTGCTCGCGAGGCAGGCCGCGCAGCAGGTAGCCAGATTCGCTCTGGTTGACGACAGTCAGCAGGCAGGAGGCGGGCGGCGGGCGCAGGTGGGCGCTGTTCTCGTCGGGGTCGGCGCCGGCGGGCTGCCAGCTGCCGCCGTTGGCGCGGTGCCAGATGGCGGCCACGCCGGCGGTGATCTCCACCACCGTCTCGACCGATTCCCGGGCATGCTTGCGTCGGCGCGGGCGCTGCCATGCCTCGGCCAGATGGCTCAGCAGCTGGACTTCGTCGTTCAGCGCCGGAGAGGCGGCGCCCGCCGCGGTCTTGCGCAGTTGTTCCAGGCTGCGTTTCATCGCGGCCAGCGCGCCGTCCAGTTCGAGCAGGTAAGCGCCTGGCTGGGACGGCGATGGCCTGGCCGGCAGATAGCGCGGCGGGGCATCCTCGCCCAGGTCCAGCACATAGCCCTGGCGGGCCTCCGTCAGGTCCGCCAGCGGCAACAGCGTCACCTGTCGCGCCAGGTCGTAGGCCAGTTGCCTGACCAATTGCAGGTCGGCGGGGGACAGCCGGTTGGTGGCGGTCAGACCGAGCAGAAGCAGCTGGCGGTAGATGACGGCCAGCGTGTCGTCGCCGGCCAGCGACTTGTCCTGCCAGCCGCGCTGCAGCGCCAGCGCGTACAGCTGGTGGCAGTCCAGCCAGAAGCCGGCTGGCAGCGGACAGTAGCTTTGCTGGCTGATGTTCAGGTATTGCCGCGCCGCCATCATCGTGTACAGCAGCAGCTCCTGCTTGGGCTGTTCGCGCTCCAGCAGCGAATGGCGGGAGAATTTTTCGTGCAGGGTTTGCTTGAAGGCCAGGAACAGGTTGGCGAACAGCTTGACGCTGATGGCCGCCAGCAGCCGCGTTTTGGGCGAGGCGACCGCGTCGCCGTGCTGGGCTTCGTTCTCCAGCAGCGGATAATAACGGTCCAGCGCCTTCAGATAGAGCTTGAGCAGCTTGTAGCGCTGCCCGGGATCCATCGGTACGCGGCCCAGCTGGTACAAGCCCTGGCCGAGCAGCTTGCCGCATTCGGCCAAGTCGGTGTAGGGCAGACGCTCCAGCCAGGCGGCGACGCTGGCCGGCTGGGTATCGACGAGTTGCGGGTCCATATCCTTCTTCGGCAAAACGAGTGGTGGCATCCGGACAGGGCTCCGAGACGGGCGCTAAGGAAGGGAATGGAACGCCGCCGGCTCAGGGCAGCGCGGTCGGATCGCCGCCGACGCTCTCTCCGGCCAGCACCTCGTCCAGCGCGTCGACGCTGGCCGATGCCAGCCAGTCCATCTCTTCGGATTTCAGTGTGTACGGCGGCATGAAATAGACCGACTTTCCTATCGGCCGCAACAGGCATCCGCGATTCAGCATGGCCGAAAAATAGGCCAATGCAAAGTCGGAACGCGCCGTATCGACGTCGAAGGCCCAGATCATGCCGCGCTGGCGGAAATGGCGGATCTCGGGCCGCTCGGCCAGCGGGCGCATTTGCCGGGTGAATCCCTCGGCCTTGACGCGGTTGGCCTCCAGCACGTCTTCGTCGTCGAAGATGTCCAGCACCGCCAGCGCCGCCGCGCAGGCGAGCGCGTTGCCGGTATAGCTGTGCGAATGCAGGAAGCCGCGCGCCACGTCGTCGTGGTAGAAGGCCTGGTAGATTTCGTCGCGGGTCAGCACGCAGGACAGCGGCAGGAAGCCGCCGGTGATGCCTTTGGACAGACAGAGGAAATCCGGTGTGATGCCGGCCTGCTGATAGGCGAAGAAACTGCCGGTGCGGCCGAAGCCGACGGCGATTTCGTCCGCGATCAGATGGACCTGGTATTGGTCGCACAGCCGGCGCAGCTCGGTCAGGTAGATCGGGTCGTGCATCGCCATGCCGGCGGCGCCCTGGACCAGCGGCTCGACGATCACCGCTGCGATCTCGCCGCCATGCTTGGCCAGCAGGTTTTCCAGCGAGCGGGCGGCGCGCAGCGCGACGTCGGCGGCGCGCTCGCCTGGTACGGCTTGCCGGGCGTCAGGCGATGGCGCGCGCAGGCCCGGCTTCAGCAGCTCGGCGTAGGTGGACGAGAACAGCGGCACATCGGTGACCGCCAGCGCGCCGACGGTCTCGCCGTGGTAGCTGTTTTCCAGGCTGACGAAGCGGGTCTTTTGCGGCCGGCCTACGTTCTTCCAGTAATGGAAGCTCATCTTCAGCGCGATTTCGGTGGCGCTGGCGCCGTCGGAGCCGTAGAAGGCGTGGCCTAGGCCGGACAGCGCCGCGAGGCGCTCGGACAGCTCCACCACCGGGCGGTGGGTGAAGCCGGCCAGCATCACATGCTCCAAGCTGTCCAGTTGCTTGCGCACTGCCTGCTTGATGCGCGGATGGCCGTGGCCGAACAGGTTCACCCACCAGGAGCTGACGCCGTCCAGGTAGCGCTTGCCGTCGAAGTCGGTCAGCCAGACGCCGTCCGCCGAGGCGATCGGCACGATGGGCAGCCTCTCATGGCGCTTCATCTGGGTGCAGGGATGCCAGACGGCGGCGAAACTGCGTTCCAGCCAGGCTTGGTTGCTCATGAGGCGGCTCCTGTGTCGCGGGTGGGAAAGCGATGCTAGCACAGTCCGAACGGGCAGTCCGGGTGACGAAAAACGGCAGTTTCTGACCTATGCTGACAAGACTGCGCGCGGATTGGCGTCGATGGCCGGCCTCCCGCCGGGCTGGCATGCTTCGTGCTGGATGGGCCGGCACAACACGACGGGAAGACCCCGCGATCTTTAGAAGATGAGACGGAGAGGCGTGGGAACGCGCCGCGCTCCACCTTGGCTAAGCTTGGCTCACTGGGAGTTCAACATGAAGAAACAGCGTAAACAGCAGGGCTTCACCCTGATCGAACTGATGATCGTGGTCGCCATCGTCGGCATCCTGGCCGCCATCGCCATTCCGGCCTATCAGGACTACACCAAGCGCGCGCGGGTGTCGGAAGGGTTGGCGCTGGCCGACGCGGCCAAGACGGCGGTGACCGAATACTACGCGACCAACAACGCGTGGGCCTCCGGCACCGCGCCTTTTAACACGACTTACGGATTGGCGGCGTCCATTACGGGTAACTCGGTGAGCAGCATCAACGTTCTGGCGAACGGGGTGGTCCAGATCGCTTACAATTCGACAGTATCGAATGGTGCGTTGGTCGATCTGGTGCCGACCGTCAGCGCGGGCTCGGTGCAGTGGTACTGCACCTATACCGGCTCCGGCACAACGGCCATCGCATCTGCTAGCCAACTGAGCGCCAACTGGGTGCCATCCACTTGCCGTCAGTAAGTCAACGGGCTGGTGTGTGAACAGGGGGCATCTCGGTGCCTCCTTTATTTTTGATGCGAAAGGTATGATAGGCCGAGACCAGTATAATCATGTCGGAACAACTTGTGTCTACAGAGGGGAAAGGGAGCCTATGGTCAGGCACTGGGCGGCGGAGGGCGGTTTGCTCCTCTTCTTCACGGCTTGCTTCATCCTGCCGTTTCTCAATTTCGTGCGCTACATGCCGTTACAGGACTGGTGGAGCGATGCACCGGTGGTGCTCGCGATCGGGCTGGCGGCGCTCTTCACCCTGAAAAGGGGAGGCGAAGGATTCGCGCTGCCGGCGGCTTCGCTGGTGCTGCTGCTACTGACCATGCTGCTGGCGGCGAGCAACGGTTTGTTACTGGACAATGCGAAGGGCAGCAGCCAGGCGGTCGGCAGCTTGTTGGCGATGCTGTTGCTGTCCTTGTGGCTGGACAATCGGATAGACCTTCCCTTGCAGCGGATTTGCTTGCTGCTGGCTGGCGCGGTTCTGCTGGGCAACGGCCTTCAGATCGTGCTGGGGCTGATCCAGGCCTTGGATCTCGCGCGCTGGTGCCGTGGGTGGGTGTTGTTCGATTATAACGAGCCGACTACGGTCATGGGCAACCTGGCCCAACGCAATCAGTATGCGCAGTACCTGAGTTGGGGATTACCAGCCGCCTGCTACCTCCATGCGCAAGATCGCCTGAGAACCGGCTTGTGCGTCGCGCTGGTCGCTATGCTGGCGGTGATGATCACCTGGTCCGGCGCTCGGCTGCCGTTGGCCTATGGACTGGGCATCTGTCTGGTGTCCTGGTTCTGGCTCCGGCGCGCCGGAGCGGACTCCGTTCTGCGGCGCATGGCCACCGCGCTGGCCTTGTCTGTGCTGCTGCTGGCCCTGGTGCAGCTGTTCAATCGCGAACTGGTCTGGCTGCTCAACTGGATAGGCCTTCCGGTGCATACTTTCAGCGGCTCGGAACGGATTCTCGACGCCGGATTCGGCGCGAGGCGGCGCATCGAATGGACTAAGGCCTGGCAAGTGTTCGTAGAGCACCCGTGGCTGGGCGTTGGTCTTGGGCGCTATGCGGCGCAGTCGGTCTGGCTGGAGGTGTTCGCCGGTTTGCCCAAGGCGCCCGAGAACTGGCTGTTTACCCAGTGTCACAACCTTGTCTTTCAACTGCTGGCGGAGACTGGAGGACTAGGCGCGGCGATCGCGGTCGGCGGGTTGCTGGCGTGCCTGCTGCCCTTTTTTGGCAAGGGAAGGCAAAGCGCGGAAAACCTGTTGCTGCTGCTACTGGCGATGATGATGCTGACGCACAGCATGTTCGAATTTCCCTTGTGGTACCTGCCCTTCCTGGCGATGCTGACGACGGTTTGCACGCTGGGGCCCGCACCGCGGTGGCGGCTGCGCACACCTATCGGCCTGTTGCGATGGTCCTGTATCGCCGGTGGTATGCTGATGGTGGCGCATGTGGTCAGCGGTGCCATGATTTTCCAGCGCTTCGTGCAATACAGCGCGCCCAGCCGGTCGGCAGAGGAAAACGTGCGTCGCGTCGATTACATCGGCAAGGTGGGCGTGGATCCCCTATGGGCGAAATCGGCCGACCTAGTGCTTGGCAATTATCTGATGCCGGACCGCAAGCATCTCGACCTCACACTGCCCTTTTATGAAAAACTGGCCCGGGACCAGCCTTACGTGGCCGTGCTGCTGAGGCTGAGCCTGTGCCGGGCGCTGGCGGGGCGGGAGCAAGGGGCTCGCGATGCTCTCGCTCAGGCCATCGCCAATTATCCCGACGAGGCGCCGAAGTTAGTGTTTACGTTACAAGCCTGGCAGGAGCCGGAAATCAGTCCCTTGAAGGCGATGGCGCTGCGCGCGGCACAGGCTTACCAGGAGCACGGGGCAAACACCGACGCGGGCAGGATGGCCGCGGTGATGACGGTGGCCGCACCAGTCACGCGCAGTACGCTGTTCTGAGCTTTGTAACGCGCCGACACACTTGATGGGTTTTGCCGGGGCGGCGCATGCGGTATGCTGCCCGCTTCCTGCTTTCCGACGTCTGATCTGCCATGACTTTTCAGAAGATTTCCGAGCGCCTGGCTTTGCTGGCCCTGTGCCTGATCGCCATCGTGCCTTTCGCTTCCCGCGTCCACTTCGTGCCGCTGCCGCAGTGGTTCGGCGAGATCAACGTGATCTGGCTGCTGTTGGCCGCCGGCGCCTTCCTGCTGCCCGGAGGGCGGCTGTTCGACGCCATGCCGCGCGCCGGCTGGCTGTGCCTGGCGCTGGCGGGCGCCTGGGCGCTGCAGCCGCAATTCGTCCACCTGCTGTTCCCGGGCATGAGCTACGTCACCGCGCTGGCCTGGCTGGCGACGGCGCTGCTGGCCTCGGTCACGCTGTCGTTGCGCGGCGCCTTCGGCGACCGCGAGTTCGCCGTGTGGCTGGCGCGTGCGGTCATCGTCGGCGGCCTGGCGCAGTCGCTGATCGGCACCGCCCAGCTGACCGGCCTGGCGCCGGCGCTGGGGCTGTTCTACGACGGCTCCCACCCCACCAGCAACATCTTCGGCCACATCGGCCAACGCAACCAGTACGCCCATTACCTGATGTGGTCGGTGGTGTCCGGCGTCTACCTGTTCGCCGTCGGCCGCCTGGGCAGGGCCTGGCTGATCGCGCTGGTGTTGTGGATGGCGCTGATGCTGGGCTGGGCCGGCTCCCGCACCATTCTTCTTTACCTAGTGGCATTGTCGGCGCTGGCCGGCCTGTGGCATTGGCGCAGCAGGGACGAGAACTCGCGCCGGATGATGCTGGCGATGTGGGCGGCCTCGGGCACGATTCTGGCCGCCCAGTTCGCGCTGCCCTTGTTCAATCACCTGATCTCGCTGCTGACCCATTCCGACGTCGAGAACGCGTCCGGCGTGGCGCGGCTGGCTGCCAACGGCGACGACATGGGCGCGCGCCGCTTCGCCGAGATGCACAAGGCCTGGCTGGCGTTCAAGGCGCATCCGCTGTGGGGCGTGGGCTGGTCGCAGTACGCTGCCGAGAGCGTGCGCCTGCAGCCGCTGCCGCAGTTCGCCGCCGCCGGCTACAATAGCGGCCTGTTCACCAATGCGCACAATCTGCTGATGCAGCTGCTGGCCGAGATGGGCGGCGTGGTGACCGCGCTGGTGGTGGCAGGCTTCGTCTGGGCGGTGCTGCCCTTCTTCCGCCGCAAGGCCGAGCCCGAAGGCGTGCTGGCATTGGGCTGCATCGCGGTGACGCTGACCCACAGCATGCTGGAGTACCCGCTGTGGTATTACTACTTCCTGGCGATGCTGGTGGTGTTCATGGCGATGGCGCCGCGCGGCGAGCGCGCGCTGGCCTGGCCGCTGCGCCTGCCGCTGCTGGCGGCGCTGGCGTGGGTGGGCTGGCTGTCGATCAGCACCACGTCGATGTTCTGGGAGCTGGTGAATCTCTACGTGCCGACCGGCAACGCGTCCAAGGACAAGGTCCGCGCCGAGCGCCTGATCGAGATCGTCGAGACCAAGCCGCTGTTCGCCTACCATGCCTTGTACACGCTGGACGACTATCTGCCGGTGAATCGCGACAACTTGAGGCAAAAGCTGGCGCTGGAAGACCGCCTGACCGCGTTCCGCCCGTATCCGGACGTGATGCTAAAGCGCGCGCAGCTGGAGCTGCTGGCTGGGGAACGGGAGAAGGCCGAACGGACGCTGCGCACCACGCTGGCCTCGTTCCCGACTTACGCCGGCCAGTTCCTGGAGACGCTGGGCGACCAGGATCCGGCCTGGGAGCCGCTGCGCCGCATCAGCCGCGAAGCCTACGACAAGCTGCCGGCCAAGTTCCGCACCTTGCAGGAGTGAGGCGCGTTCCCCCGTCCCTATCGGCGGGGGAGGGCATGAAAAAAGCCGCTCGATGTTTCGAGTGGCTTTTTTTGCGACGGACGGGTGGAATCAGTTGTCCAGCACCACGCCTTCGCTGAGCGCGGCCTTCATCTTGGACAGCGCCTTGGCTTCGATCTGGCGGATGCGTTCCGCGGATACGCCGAACTCGGCGGCCAGCTCGTGCAGCGTGGCGCCGCTGTCGTCGGCCAGCCAGCGGGCCTCGACGATGCGGCGGCTGCGCGGATCCAGGGTCGACAGCGCGTATTCCAGGCCTTCCGACTGCAGCATGTCGAAGGCGCGTCGCTCCAGCGCGCGGGTTGGCTCGCTGTGGCTGTCGGCCAGCCAGTCGATTGGCGCGTAGCTGTCCTCGTCGTCGCTGTCGGCCAGCAGGGACACGTCCTGGCCGGTCATGCGGATTTCCATTTCGCGCACTTCCTCGGGCTTGACGCCCAAGTCTTCGGCGATGGACTTGGCTTCCTGCTCCGACAGCGCCGAAAAACCGCTCTTCATGCTGCGCAGGTTGAAGAACAGCTTGCGCTGCGGCTTGGTGGTGGCGATGCGCACCAGGCGCCAGTTGCGCAGGATGAATTCGTGGATCTCGGCCTTGATCCAGTGGATGGCGAACGAGAACAGACGCACGCCGCGGCCCGGTTCGAAACGCTTCACCGCCTTCATCAGGCCGATATTGCCTTCCTGGATCAGGTCGGCCTGTTGCAGGCCGTAGCCGGCGTAACCGCGCGACACGGACACCACCACGCGCAGGTGCGACAGCACCATCTGCCGCGCCGCTTCCAGGTCGTTTTCCTGCTGGAAACGGGTCGCGAGCTCGGTTTCCTGTTCCGGCGTCAGCATGGGGATGCTGTTCACGGCCTGGATGTATTGTTCCAGGCTGCCGCTGGTCGACGGGACCGGAAGGGCAAATGTTGTGTTCATTGCGATGGCTACCTCCTTGGGTAGTGCTATCTTAGCACTCGAATATTGAGAGTGCTAGCAGCGAAAGGTTCCCGAGTCAATGATATTTAACAATGGCCCCGATAGCCGAAACCTTTCGCTTGTCATTATTATTTCGGTTCCACCTTGCGCAGATGATGGTCGGCCGCGAGGCGGGCGCCCAGCATCGCCAGCGCGGCGGAAACGCCGATCAGCGCGGCCAGCTCGGGCAGGTTCAGCGCGCGCAGCTCCACCCGCTCGCCGTAAAGCATCGCGAACTCGCGGATGGCCGGGTTGGCCATCGCCGCCAGCCAGCTGGAGAGGCCCCAGGCCAGCAGCGCCGCCAGCACGCCCTGCCACAGCGCGTGGTACATGAAGGGGCGGCGGATGAAGCTGTCGGTGGCGCCGATCAGTTTGGAGACCTCGATCTCGTCCTGGCGCGCCAGGATCTGCATCCGGATCGCGTTGTGGGTGACCAGCACCAGCGCCAGGCCCAGCGCGGCGGCCAGGAACCAGGTCAGCTTCTTGCCCATCTCCACCATGCCGTACAGGCGTTTGGCCCAGCTGGCGTCGAATTGCGCCAGCTCCACCATCGGCAGGCCGGACAACTCCTTCTGCAGCATGTCCAGCTCGCGCGGCTCCAGCGATTTCGGCGTCACCACGAAGGCGTCCGGCAGCGGATTGGCGTCCAGCCCGTCGGACAGGCCGGTCAGGCCGTTGCGCTTTTCCAGATCCTGCAGCGCCTGGCCCTTGCTGACGAAAGTGAAGCTCTTCACCTTGGGATGGTGCGACAGGGTGCTGTTGACCGCGGCGATGTCGGCCTGCTCGGCGGCCTGTTCCATGAACAGCGTGATCTGCGGCGTGGCGGTGAGGCGGCCCACCCACTCCTGCACGCTGCTGACGGCGAGATACAGCGACAAGGGCAGCGCCAGCGCCAGCGCCAGCATCAGCAGGGTCAGCAGGCTGCCGAACGGCTGGCGGACGATCTTGGCCAGCGCCTGCTTGGCGCTTTGCCAGTTCAGATAGAGAAAGTGTTTCATGCGGCGAACTGTCCTTCCCTCAGGCGGATGATGCGGCGGCCGTAATCTTCCATCAGGGTTTCGTCGTGGGCCGAGATCAGCACGGTGACCCCCACCTGGTGGAAGGATTTGAACAATTCCATGATGTCCAGCGCGTAGGCGCGGTCCAGGTTGGCCGATGGTTCGTCGGCCAACAGGATGCTGGGGCGGTGGACCACGGCGCGGGCGATGCACAGCCGCTGCTGTTCGCCGCCGGACAGGCGGATCGGCATCATCTTTTCCTTGGGCAGCAGGCCGACCTTGTCCAGCGCCGCGCGCACGCGCTTGGCGGCGTCGCGGCGGTCGAAGCCTATGATGTCCAGCGGCAGCATCACATTGTCGAACACGCTGCGGTCGAACAAGATCTTGTGGTCCTGGAACACCATGCCCAGATGCTGGCGCACATAGGGCACCTGGCTCGCGCGCAGCTTGGACAGGTTCTGGCCGTTGACGATGACGCCGCCGCTGGTGGCGCGCTCGATGCCGGCGATCAGCTTGAGCAAGGTGGACTTGCCTGCGCCGGAATGGCCGGCGAGGAACACCATCTCGCCGGTTTCTATGGTGAACGACAGGTTCTTCAGGGCTTCGTTGCCGCCCGGGTAGCGCTTGGTGACCTGGTCGAACTGTATCATTGAGAGGTTTCCCGCTTGTTGGCTGAGAAAAGGCGGCCGCCTGCGCGGCCGCGAGATGTCTTATTCGAACAGCGCGTCGATGTAGTCGCGGCTGTCGAACGGCCGCAGGTCGTCGATGCTCTCGCCGACGCCGACGAAGCGCAGCGGAATCGGCCGCTGCTTGGCGATGGCGGCGATCACGCCGCCCTTGGCGGTGCCGTCCAGCTTGGTCAGGATCAGGCCGGTCAGGCCCAGCGCGTCGTCGAAGGCCTTCACCTGATTGACGGTGTTCTGGCCGATATTGGCGTCCAGCACCAGCACCACCTCGTGCGGCGCGTCCGGCAGCGCCTTCTGGATCACGCGCTTCACCTTCTTGATCTCTTCCATCAGGTGCAGCTGCGTCGGCAGGCGGCCGGCGGTGTCGGCCAGCACGATGTCGATGCCGCGGGCGATGGCGGCCTGGATCGCGTCATAGCAGACGGCGGCGGAGTCGCCGCCTTGCTGCGCGATCACGGTGACGTTGTTGCGCTCGCCCCAGGCGATCAGCTGCTCGCGCGCGGCGGCGCGGAAGGTGTCGCCGGCGGCCAGCAGCACGCTTTTGCCCTGGCTCTGATAATACTTGGCCAGCTTGCCGATGGAGGTGGTCTTGCCGGCGCCGTTGACGCCGGTCATCATGATCACGAACGGCTTCTTGCCTTCCACGTTCAGCGGCACTTCCAGCGGGCCGATCAGATCCTGCAGCGAATCCTTCAGCGCGCCCTTCAATTCGGACGAATCTTTCAGCCCCTTCAGCGATACCCGCTCGCGCACGTCCTGCAGCAGGTGCTCGGTGGCGTCCATGCCCATGTCGGCGGTCAGCAGCACCGTCTCCAGTTCCTCGTACAGGTCTTCGTCGATCTTGCCGCCGCCGAACAGGCCGGCCAGCTGCTTGCCCAGCTTGTCGCGGGTTTTGGCCAGGCCTGCCTTCAGCCGCTCGGTCCAGCTCATTTTCTTCAGGGGCACGGGCTCGTCAGGGATGGCCGCAACGGCGGCCTCAGCAGAGGCGGGGGCTGTTTCCGCGATGGGGGCGGCGACGGGCTCGCGCTGCGGCTCCGGGACGGGGGCGATGGTCTCCGGCGCGGCGGGCGCCTGTTCCGGCGCGAGCAGCGCCGGCGTTTCGATCTGCGGCGTTTCGGCCGGCTTGGTCTTTTTCTTGAAGAAGCTAAACATGCGTGAATGGGCCAGAAAAGCGGTAAATGGCTAAATTGTATCCTCAAACGCCGCCGAGTACAGAATCGGCTGGCGATCCGAGCGTCAGAACAAGCAGTCGCGGTGGATACATATATAATAAGGAATGCTGGCGAAAATTCGCCGCCGGCGCGACAGATTCCGCGCCGCGCGCGCGGGAATGAGGCGCTAAAGTCCTGATCAGGTTAAACTCTCGCGCTTGTCCCAAGAGTTTAGCTTTCATGAGTCAGACACGTAATAAGGTCAGAATCATCGGCGGCGACTACCGTCGCCGCCTGTTGCCCTTCCCCGAGGCCGAAGGCCTGCGCCCGACGCCCGATCGCGTGCGCGAGACGCTGTTCAACTGGCTGGGCCAGGATCTGTACGGCAAGAGTTGCCTGGACCTGTTCGCCGGCAGCGGCGCGCTCGGCTTCGAAGCCGCGTCGCGGGCGGCCCGCCGGGTGGTGATGGTGGAAAAGTCGCGCAAGGTTCACGAGGCGCTGCAGGCCAATCGCCGTTTGCTGCAAGCCGGCGCGATCGACGTGGTCGCCGGCGACGCGCTGCTGTATTTGAAGAGCAGCCGCGAATCCTTCGATGTGATCTTCCTGGATCCGCCCTACGATTCTGATCTGCTGCAGCAGGCGCTGCCGCTGGCGCTGGCGCGCCTGTCGGAAGAGGGCGTGCTTTACGTCGAGGCCAGGCAGTGGCCGGATGCGTTGCCGGACGGCGTGGAGACGCTGCGCCGCGACAAGGCCGGCATGGTCCAGTACGGCCTGCTGGGCCGCAGCGCGCAGTAGGCACCCCGCGCCGGAGGGTTCGCGCCTATATGGATATAACCAGCGCGAACTTGCGACCCCGGTCGGCGGATGACAGAATTCATGTTGTGGAATACTTGAGGAAATTACTATGTCTTTGATGATTACCGACGAATGCATCAACTGCGACGTCTGTGAGCCGGAGTGCCCGAACAACGCGATCTCCCAAGGCGAGGAGATCTATCAGATCGACCCCAATCTGTGCACCCAGTGCGTGGGCCACTACGACGAGCCGCAGTGCCAGCAAGTCTGTCCGGTGGACTGCATCCCGCTGGATCCGGCCCATGAGGAGACCCAGGAAGAGCTCCATCAGAAGTATTTGAAAATTTCCGGCCAGGCCTGATGGCGCTAAGCTTTTGATGTATAAAAGAATGCCTCGCGACCCGCGGGGCGTTTTTTATTTTTCAGCGAAAAAATGCAATTTTTTTCGCGAAAGGTGTTGACGGTTGGTCGGGGCATCTATAATATTCGGGTCTCTTTCAGGAGGGATTCCCGAGCGGTCAAAGGGATCAGACTGTAAATCTGACGGCTCTGCCTTCGAAGGTTCGAATCCTTCTCCCTCCACCAGAATTAGATGAAGCGCTTGGCAGTGAAGTCAGCTGTCTTGTTGTAGAGCCAGGCGGGTGTAGCTCAATGGTAGAGCAGAAGCCTTCCAAGCTTACGACGAGGGTTCGATTCCCTTCACCCGCTCCAAGCGTTTGATTAGCCTGTTTAAGGGCCCATGTAGCTCAGGGGTAGAGCACTCCCTTGGTAAGGGAGAGGTCGGCAGTTCAATTCTGCCCATGGGCACCATAGTTCAATTTTAGCTTGTTTCGTATTCAGGAAATTTGCCATGGCTAAGGAAAAGTTCGAGCGGACCAAACCGCACGTAAACGTCGGCACCATCGGTCACGTTGACCATGGTAAAACCACTCTGACCGCTGCTATCACCACCATTCTGTCGAAGAAGTTCGGTGGCGAAGCCAAAGACTACTCCCAGATCGACAGCGCGCCGGAAGAGAAGGCTCGTGGTATCACCATCAATACCGCGCACGTTGAATACGAAACCGAGACCCGCCACTACGCTCACGTAGACTGCCCGGGCCACGCCGACTACGTTAAGAACATGATCACCGGTGCTGCCCAGATGGACGGCGCGATCCTGGTCTGCTCGGCCGCTGACGGTCCGATGCCGCAAACCCGCGAACACATCCTGCTGTCCCGCCAGGTTGGCGTGCCGTACATCATCGTCTACCTGAACAAGGCTGACCTGGTTGACGACGCCGAGCTGCTGGAACTGGTGGAAATGGAAGTGCGCGATCTGCTGTCTTCCTACGACTTCCCGGGCGACGACACCCCGATCGTGACCGGCTCCGCTCGTCTGGCGCTGGAAGGCGACCAGTCCGAAATGGGCGAACCGTCGATCTTCCGTCTGGCTGACGCGCTGGATTCCTACATCCCGACTCCGGAGCGCGCCATCGACAAGCCGTTCCTGCTGCCGATCGAAGACGTGTTCTCGATCTCCGGCCGCGGCACCGTGGTGACCGGTCGCGTAGAGCGCGGCATCGTGAAAGTGGGCGAAGAACTGGAAATCGTGGGTCTGAAAGACACCGTGAAGACCACCTGCACCGGCGTGGAAATGTTCCGCAAGCTGCTGGACCAGGGTCAGGCCGGCGACAACGTGGGCGTGCTGCTGCGCGGCACCAAGCGTGAAGACGTGGAGCGCGGCCAGGTTCTGGCCAAGCCGGGCACCATCACCCCGCACACCAAGTTCGAAGCTTCGGTGTACGTTCTGTCCAAGGACGAAGGTGGCCGTCACACCCCGTTCTTCGCGAACTACCGTCCGCAGTTCTACTTCCGCACCACCGACGTGACCGGCGCGATCTCGCTGGCCGAAGGCGTGGAAATGGTAATGCCGGGCGACAACGTGGAAATCAAGGTTGAGCTGATCGCCCCGATCGCCATGGAAGAAGGTCTGCGCTTCGCCATCCGCGAAGGCGGCCGTACCGTCGGCGCCGGCGTGGTTGCCAAGATCATCGCTTAATAAGGTTTAAAGGCCAGTAGCTCAATTGGTAGAGTATCGGTCTCCAAAACCGAGGGTTGGGGGTTCGAGACCCTCCTGGCCTGCCAATTAAGACCAGCCGGCGCACTGCGCCGGTTGGTCTTTTGTCGCATATGTGCGAGAGAAATCGACATGGAAATGCAAGATAAGATCAAGTTGATCCTGGCTGGTCTTGTAGTAGTGGCCGGGGTTGTCGGCTTTTACCTGATTCCCGAGGGTCAGGGTCTGCTGCGCGCGCTGGCTTTCGTCGCCTCCATCCTGCTGGCTGCCGGCGTGGTGTGGACTTCGGCGCCCGGCAAGGGCTTGGTGACTTATGCCAACGAGTCCATGGTCGAGGCTCGCAAAGTGGTTTGGCCGACGCGCAAGGAGGCGACCCAGGTGACGCTGATGGTGTTCGTGTTCGTCACCGTCCTGGCGCTCTTCATGTGGCTGGTGGATTCCAGCCTGTCCTGGCTGTTTTACGACGTGATACTCGGTCGAGGTAGATAATGGCAAAGCGCTGGTATGTGGTACACGCTTACTCCGGTTTTGAGAAAAGCGTGCAAAAAGCGCTGCGTGAACGTATCGAACGTTCCGACATCGCAGATCAATTTGGTCAGATTCTGGTGCCGGTGGAAGAGGTTGTGGACGTGAAGAACGGCCGCAAGTCGATCACCGAGCGCAAATTCTTCCCCGGCTACGTGCTGGTGGAGATGGAGATGACCGACGATACCTGGCACCTGGTGAAGAGCACGCCCAAGGTGACCGGTTTTGTCGGCGGCACGGCGAATCGCCCCGCTCCGATTTCCAAGAAGGAAGTCGAGGCCATCATGCAGCAGATGCAGGAGGGCGTGGAGAAGCCGAAGCCGAAAGTGCTGTTCGAAGTGGGCGAGAAGGTTCGCGTCATCGACGGCCCGTTCAACGACTTCAACGGCAGCGTCGATGAGGTGAACTACGAGCGCAACAAGTTGCGCGTGTCGGTTCAGATCTTCGGCCGCGATACGCCGGTTGAGCTGGAATTCAGCCAGGTGGAAAAGCTGTAAGATTTCGCTTGGCAACTTTGTGAAAAGCGTGTAACATTCTGCGCTTTCGTCCGGGAAGCGAACCCTGGTTCGCGCTATACCCATTTTAGGAGTTTTAATCGTGGCAAAGAAAATTGTCGGCTACATCAAGCTGCAAGTGCCCGCTGGCAAAGCCAACCCGTCGCCTCCGATCGGTCCGGCACTGGGTCAGCGCGGTCTGAACATCATGGAATTCTGCAAGGCGTTCAATGCTCAAACTCAGGGCATGGAACCCGGCATGCCGATTCCGGTTGTGATCACCGCCTACGCGGACAAGTCCTTCACCTTCACGATGAAGACTCCTCCGGCCACCTTCCTGCTGAAGAAGGCCGCTGGCATCAAGTCCGGCTCCGCCAAGGCGCACGTGGACAAGGTTGGTAAAGTGACTCGCGCTCAGCTGGAAGAAATCGCCAAGACCAAGCAAGCGGATCTGACCGCTGCCGATCTGGACGCCGCTGTTCGCACCATCGCCGGCTCCGCCCGTTCGATGGGTCTGGAAGTGGAGGGCGTGTAATATGGCTAAGATCTCCAAGCGCCTGCAAAATCTGAAGGCTACCGTAGACCGCAACAAGCTGTACGCCGTCGACGAAGCCATTGCTCTGGTCAAGGCTGCCGCCACCGCCAAGTTCGACGAGTCGATCGACATCGCCGTAAACCTGGGCGTGGATCCGCGTAAATCCGACCAAGTGGTCCGTGGTTCCGTGGTTCTGCCGCGCGGCACCGGCAAGTCCGTACGCGTTGCCGTGTTCGCTCAAGGCGCCAACGCCGAAGCCGCCAAGGCTGCCGGCGCTGAAGTGGTCGGTTTCGACGACCTGGCCGAGCAAGTGAAGGCCGGCAACCTGGACTTCGACGTTGTGATCGCTTCCCCGGATGCGATGCGCGTTGTCGGTCAGCTGGGCCAGATCCTGGGCCCGCGTGGCCTGATGCCGAACCCGAAGGTTGGCACGGTTACCCCGAACGTCGCCGAGGCTGTGAAGAACGCCAAGGCCGGTCAGGTTCAGTACCGTACCGACAAGGCTGGTATCATTCACGCCACCATCGGCCGCGCTTCCTTCGAAGCCGAAGCCCTGCGTGAAAACTTCTCCGCTCTGGTTGATGCCCTGGTGAAAGCCAAGCCGGCAGCTTCCAAGGGCGTGTATCTGAAAAAGATCGCCGTTTCCAGCACCATGGGCATCGGCGCTCGAGTAGATACCGCTACCGTCAACGCCTAAGCGTTGCCGGAGCGTGGCGGGGCGGCGAAAGCCGCCTTGTCAAAGGCTTTGGGCTGGCGGGCTTGCCCGCCGGATTGTCAAAGACCGTAGGTGCCGCAAGGCTTAATCGCGAAATCGCCGCAAGGTTGACGAGCATCCTACGCAGATGGTGTACCCGAAACAGGCTTCTTAAGTTCAAAGCTCATGTAGCTCAGGGGTAGAGCACTCCCTTGGTAAGGGAGAGGTCGGCGGTTCAATTCCGCCCATGAGCACCAGTTCTTTTTGATGTCTCCTGATACAGGTCGCCGCTGCAAAGCGAGGCGAAAATCCTTTCGTCTCATTTCAGTCTAGGAGGTAGACCTTGAGTCTCAATATCGAAGATAAAAAGGCGGTAGTCGCTGAGGTATCTGCTCAACTGGCAGAAGCTCAGACCCTCGTTATCGCTGAATATCGGGGCATCGAGGTTAGCAGCATGACCAAACTCCGCGCTCAGGCGCGCGAGAACGGCGTTTACCTGCGCGTTCTGAAGAACACGCTGGTGCGTCGCGCTGTGGAAGGCACTCCGTTTGCCGGCCTGGCTGACCAAATGGTCGGTCCGCTGGTTTACGCCGTTTCCGCCGACCCGGTTGCTGCTGCCAAGGTGCTGCATCAATTTGCCAAGGCCGACGACAAAATCATCGTCAAGGCAGGTTCCTACGACGGTCAGGTGCTGAACGCCGCTCAGGTTGCTGAGCTCGCGTCCATCCCGAGCCGCGAAGAACTGCTGTCCAAGCTTCTCTACGTTATGCAGGCTCCGGTCGCTGGCTTCGCCCGCGCGCTGGCCGCATTGGCCGAGAAGCAAGCCGAAGCCGCTTAACTTATTTGATTCTTATAGAATTCAGGAGATTTTCACATGGCAATCACCAAAGAAGACATCCTCGAGGCCGTTGCTGGTCTGACCGTTATGGAACTGAACGACCTGGTTAAGGCGTTCGAAGAGAAGTTCGGCGTTTCCGCCGCTGCTGTCGCTGTTGCTGGCCCGGCCGGCGCTGGCGCTGCCGCTGCTGAAGAAAAGACCGAGTTCGACGTTGTTCTGTCCGCCGCTGGCGACAACAAGGTTGGCGTGATCAAGGTTGTTCGCGCGATCACCGGCCTGGGTCTGAAGGAAGCCAAAGACCTGGTAGACGGCGCTCCGAAGAACGTGAAGGAAGGCGTTGCCAAGGCTGAAGCCGAAGACATCGTCAAGCAACTGACCGAAGCCGGTGCCAAGGCTGAAATCAAATAATCTTCTTTGAAAAAAGAAGGTGAGGCTGGCGGAGAAATCCGCCAGCCTTATTGCGCTTGTAGTTGGCGGAAACGAAGAAGGTAAAAGCCAGCAATATACTAGGCGTGGCTGCTGACTTTTGGTTTCTTGCGCCACCCACCTCGATGGAGACTCTATGAGTTATTCGTTTACTGAGAAGAAACGTATTCGTAAGAGCTTTGCGAAACGTGCCAGTGTTCTCGATGTCCCCTTCCTGTTGGCGACCCAGATTGATTCCTACACCGAATTTCTCCAGCTGGGTACGCCGCTGGATGAGCGCAAGGATGTGGGTCTTCAGGCTGCGTTCAAGTCGATCTTCCCGATCGTAAGCCACAACGGCTATGCACGGCTCGACTTTGCCCATTATGTCCTGGGCGAGCCTCCGTTCGACGTGCAGGAATGCCAGCTGCGCGGCATCACCTTTGCCGCGCCGCTGCGCGCGCGCATTCGTCTGACCATTTTTGACAAAGAGTCTTCCAAGCCGGTGGTGAAGGAAGTGCGCGAGAACGAGGTGTACATGGGCGAGATTCCGCTCATGACCGCCAACGGCTCCTTCATCATCAACGGCACCGAGCGAGTGATCGTCTCCCAGCTGCACCGCTCCCCGGGCGTGTTCTTCGAGCACGACCGCGGCAAGACGCACTCGTCCGGCAAGCTGCTGTTCTCCGCCCGCGTGATTCCTTACCGCGGCTCCTGGCTGGACTTCGAATTCGATCCGAAGGACCTGCTGTACTTCCGTATCGACCGTCGCCGCAAGATGCCGGTGACGATCCTGCTGAAGGCGCTGGGCTACACCAACGAAGAGATCCTGTCCGAGTTCTACAGCTTCGACACTTTCTACCTGACCAAGTCCGGCGTGTTCATGCGCGTCGTGCCTGAGCGCCTGAAGGGCGAAGTGGCCAAGTTCGACATCGTGGCTGCCGACGGCAAGCTGATCGTCGCCAAGGACAAGCGCATCACCGCCAAGCACATCCGCGACATCCAGACCGCCGAGCTGGACCGCATCGAAGTGCCGGCCGACGCGCTGCTGGGCAAGATGCTGGCCCACAACGTGGTCAACCAGAACACCGGCGAAGTGATCGCGCGCGCCAACGAGGAAGTGACCGAGGAAATCCTGGCCAAGCTCGCGCTGGCCGAGGTGGAGCAGGTCGAGGTGCTGTTCACCAACGATCTGGACCAGGGCGCCTACATCTCGCAGACCCTGCGCACCGACGACATCCAGGATCAGACCCAGGCTCGCGTGGCGATCTACCGCATGATGCGCCCGGGCGAACCGCCGACCGAAGACGCGGTGGAAGCGCTGTTCCAGCGCCTGTTCTTCAGCGACGAAACCTACGATCTGTCGCGCGTGGGCCGCATGAAGTTCAGCTCCCGCACCTATCAGTACAAGTTCGACGACAAGACCCCCGAGTGGTTCAAGACGTTGATCGGCGAGAAGTTCGCTTCGCGCCGCGACGTGATGGAAGGCACGCTGGCGACCGAGGACATCGTGTCCGTGATCGCCATCCTGACCGAGCTGCGCAATGGCCGCGGCGAAGTGGACGACATCGACCACCTGGGCAACCGCCGCGTGCGTTCGGTGGGCGAGCTGGCCGAGAACCAGTTCCGCGCCGGTCTGGTGCGCGTCGAGCGCGCGGTCAAGGAACGCCTGAACCAGGCCGAGTCCGACAACCTGATGCCGCACGACCTGATCAACGCCAAGCCGGTGTCCGCCGCGATCAAGGAATTCTTCGGTTCCTCGCAGCTGTCCCAGTTCATGGACCAGACCAACCCGCTGTCGGAAATCACCCACAAGCGCCGCGTATCGGCCCTGGGCCCGGGCGGTCTGACCCGCGAGCGCGCGGGCTTTGAAGTTCGTGACGTGCACCCGACCCACTACGGCCGCGTGTGCCCGATCGAAACGCCTGAAGGCCCGAACATCGGCCTGATCAACTCGCTGTCCGTCTACGCGCGCACCAACGAGTTCGGCTTCCTGGAAACCCCGTACCGCAAGGTTGTGGACGGCAAGGTCACCAACGAGATCGACTACCTGTCGGCGATCGAGGAAGGCCGCTACGTCATCGCCCAGGCCAACGCCGAGCTGGATGGCGAAGGCGCGCTGATCGACGAGCTGGTCACCTGCCGCGAGAAGGGCGAAACCATTCTGGCGACCCCGGACCGCGTGCAGTACATGGACGTGGCCACCGGCCAGGTGGTGTCCGTGGCCGCCTCGCTGATTCCGTTCCTGGAGCACGATGACGCCAACCGCGCATTGATGGGCGCCAACATGCAACGCCAGGCTGTGCCGTGCCTGCGTCCGGAAAAAGCCTTCGTCGGCACCGGCATCGAGCGTTCCGTGGCCGTCGACTCCGGCACCACCGTGGTCGCCCGTCGCGGCGGCGTGGTGGACTATGTCGACGCCGGCCGCGTGGTGGTCCGCGTCAACGACGAGGAAGCGACTGCGGGCGAAGTGGGCGTGGACATCTACAACCTGACCAAGTTCACCCGCTCCAACCAGAACACCAACATCAACCAGCGTCCGGTGGTGAAGGTGGGCGACCACATCGCCCGCGGCGACGTGGTGGCCGACGGCGCCTCCACCGACCTGGGCGAGCTGGCGCTGGGTCAGAACATGACCATCGCCTTCATGCCGTGGAACGGCTACAACTACGAAGACTCGATCCTGATCTCGGAAAAGCTGGTCGCCGAAGACCGCTACACCTCGATCCACATCGAAGAGCTGTCCGTGGTTGCCCGCGACACCAAGCTGGGGCCGGAAGAAATCACCCGCGACATCCCGAACCTGTCGGAACGCATGGCAGGCCGCCTGGATGAGTCCGGCATCGTCTACATCGGCGCCGAAGTCGAAGCAGGCGACGTGCTGGTGGGCAAGGTGACGCCGAAGGGCGAAACCCAGCTGACGCCGGAAGAGAAGCTGCTGCGCGCCATCTTCGGCGAGAAGGCTTCCGACGTGAAGGACACGAGCTTGCGCGTGCCGACCGGAACCGTGGGCACGGTGATCGACGTGCAGGTGTTCACCCGCGAAGGCATCGAGCGCGACAAGCGCGCCCAGTCCATCATCGACGCGGAACTGAAGCGCTACCGTCTGGACCTGAACGACCAGCTGCGCATTTTCGACAACGACGCCTTCAGCCGTATCGAGCGCCTGATCGTCGGCAAGGCCGCCAACGGCGGTCCGAAGCGCCTGGCCAAGGGCACTGTGATCGACCAGGAATACCTGGCCGGCCTGCCGACCAAGCACGACTGGTTCGACATCCGCATGGCCGATGAGGACATCGCCAAGCAGCTGGAGCTGATCAAGGAAAGCCTGGCGCAGAAGCGCGAAGAATTCGACCTCAAGTTCGAAGACAAGAAGCGCAAGCTGACCCAGGGCGACGAGCTGCCGCCGGGCGTGCAGAAGATGGTCAAGGTCTACCTGGCCGTCAAGCGCCGCCTGCAGGCCGGCGACAAGATGGCCGGCCGCCACGGCAACAAGGGTGTGGTTTCCCGCATCCTGCCGGTGGAAGACATGCCGTACATGGGCGACGGCCGTCCGGTCGACATCGTGCTGAACCCGCTGGGCGTACCGTCGCGTATGAACATCGGCCAGATCCTGGAAGTGCACCTGGGCTGGGCTGCCAAGGGCATCGGCGAGCGCATCAACCGCATGGTTCGCGAGCAATCCGCAGCCGAGATCCGCGCCTACCTGGAGCGCATCTATAACGAAACCGGCAAGCCGGAAGAAATCGCCGCGCTGTCCGATGCCGAAGTGATGCAGCTGGCGCAGAACCTGAGCAAGGGCATGACCTTCGCCACGCCGGTGTTCGACGGCGCCAAGGAAGCCGAGATCAAGCACATGCTGGACCTGGCCTACCCGGACGGCGACGAGCTGACGGAAAAGATGGGCTTCAACGAGTCCAAGACCCAGATGACCCTGTTCGACGGCCGCTCCGGCGAAGCCTTCGACCGCAAGGTCACCGTGGGCGTGATGCACTACCTGAAGCTGCATCACCTGGTCGACGACAAGATGCACGCCCGTTCCACCGGTCCGTACTCGCTGGTGACCCAGCAGCCGCTGGGCGGCAAGGCCCAGTTCGGCGGCCAGCGTTTCGGTGAGATGGAAGTGTGGGCGCTGGAAGCTTACGGCGCCGCCTACACCCTGCAGGAAATGCTGACGGTGAAGTCGGACGATGTGACCGGCCGTACCAAGGTCTACGAGAACATCGTCAAGGGCGAGCACAAGATCGACGCCGGCATGCCGGAATCCTTCAACGTATTGGTGAAGGAAATCCGCTCGCTCGGCCTCGACATGGACCTGGAACGTTATTGATTGGGTAATAGGGCGCGGCGGAATGCCGCCGCGCCTGTCCCCTGAACTGGAGACGCAATGAAAGCTTTGCTCGATCTCTTTAAGCAAGTTACGCAAGAAGAAGAGTTTGATGCGATCAAGATCGGCATCGCCTCGCCTGACAAGATCCGTTCCTGGTCTTATGGCGAAGTCAAGAAGCCGGAAACCATCAACTACCGTACCTTCAAGCCGGAGCGCGACGGCCTGTTCTGCGCGCGCATCTTCGGCCCGGTGAAGGACTACGAGTGCTTGTGCGGCAAGTACAAGCGCCTGAAGCATCGCGGCGTGATCTGCGAGAAGTGCGGCGTCGAAGTGACGCTGTCCAAGGTGCGCCGCGAGCGCATGGGCCACATCGAGCTGGCCAGCCCGACCGCCCACATCTGGTTCCTGAAGTCGCTGCCGTCACGCCTGGGCATGGTGCTGGACATGACGCTGCGCGACATCGAGCGCGTGCTGTATTTCGAAGCGTACGTCGTGACCGATCCGGGCATGACCCCGATGCAGTACCGCCAGCTCCTGACCGAAGAGGACTTCCTGGACAAGGAAGACCAGTACGGTGAAGAGTTCGTCGCCATGATGGGCGCCGAGGCCGTCAAGGAACTGCTGAAGAAGCTGGATCTGGACGCCGAGATCGAAGGCCTGCGCCGCGAGCTGGAAACCACCAACTCCGACACCAAGATCAAGAAGATCGCCAAGCGCCTGAAGGTGCTGGAGGCGTTCCAGCGTTCCGGCATGAAGCCGGAGTGGATGATCCTGGAAGTGCTGCCGGTGCTGCCGCCGGAACTGCGTCCGCTGGTGCCGCTGGACGGCGGTCGTTTCGCGACCTCCGACCTGAACGACCTGTACCGCCGCGTGATCAACCGTAACAACCGTCTGAAGCGTCTGCTGGAACTGCGCGCGCCGGACATCATCGTGCGCAACGAAAAGCGCATGCTGCAGGAATCGGTTGACTCGCTGCTGGACAACGGTCGTCGCGGCAAGGCCATGACCGGCGCCAACAAGCGCCCGCTGAAGTCGCTGGCCGACATGATCAAGGGCAAGGGCGGTCGCTTCCGTCAGAACTTGCTGGGTAAGCGCGTGGACTACTCCGGTCGTTCCGTGATTACCGTGGGCCCGACCCTGCGTCTGCATCAGTGCGGCCTGCCGAAGAAGATGGCGCTGGAGCTGTTCAAGCCGTTCATCTTCCACAAGCTGGAAGTGATGGGCCTGGCGTCCACCATCAAGGCTGCCAAGAAGCTGGTCGAGCAGGAAGTGCCGGAAGTCTGGGACATCCTCGAAGAAGTGATCCGCGAGCATCCGGTGCTGCTGAACCGCGCCCCGACGCTGCACCGCCTGGGCATCCAGGCGTTCGAGCCGGTGCTGATCGAAGGCAAGGCGATCCAGCTGCATCCGCTGGTCTGCGCGGCGTTCAACGCCGACTTCGACGGCGACCAGATGGCCGTCCACGTGCCGCTGTCGCTGGAAGCGCAGATGGAGGCCCGCACCCTGATGCTGGCCACCAACAACGTGCTGTCTCCGGCCAACGGCGAGCCGATCATCGTGCCGTCGCAGGATATCGTGCTGGGTCTCTATTACATGACCCGCGACAAGGTGAACGGCAAGGGCGAGGGCATGGTGTTTGCGGACACCAAGGAAGTGCATCGCGCTTACGAAACCCGCCAGGTCGAGCTGGCCACCCGCATCACCGTCCGCCTGAAGGAATGGGAAAAGGACGAGCAGGGCGAGTTCCAGCCGGTGATCAAGCGCTATAACACCACCGTCGGCCGCGCGATCCTGTCGGACATCCTGCCGAAGGGCCTGCCGTTCGAGCACATCAACAAGGCGCTGAAGAAGAAGGAAATCTCCAAGCTGATCAACGTGTCGTTCCGCCGTTGCGGCATCCGCGATACCGTGATCTTCGCCGACCAGCTGATGTACACCGGCTTCGCCTACTCCACCCGCGGCGGCATCTCCATCTGCGTGGACGACATGCAGATTCCGGTCAAGAAGAGCGAACTGCTCGGCGAGGCCAACAAGGAAGTCAAGGAGATCGAGGAGCAGTACCGTCAAGGCCTGGTGACCCAGGGCGAACGCTACAACAAGGTAGTGGACATCTGGGGCCGCACCGGCGACAAGATCGCCAAGGCGATGATGGACGAGCTGTCCAAGCAGAAGGTGCTGGACCGCGAAGGCAAGGAAGTCGATCAGGAATCCTTCAACTCCATTTACATGATGGCCGACTCGGGCGCGCGGGGTTCTGCAGCCCAGATCAAGCAGCTGGCCGGCATGCGGGGTCTGATGGCGAAGCCGGACGGCTCGATTATCGAAACGCCGATTACCGCCAACTTCCGCGAAGGTCTGACCGTACTCCAGTACTTCATCTCGACCCACGGCGCCCGTAAGGGTCTGGCGGATACGGCCTTGAAGACCGCCAACTCCGGTTACCTGACCCGTCGTCTGGTCGACGTGACCCAGGATCTGGTGGTGATCGAAGACGATTGCGGCACCAGCAACGGCTTCACCATGAAGGCGGTGCTGCAGGGCGGCGACGTGATCGAGGCGCTGCGCGACCGTATCCTCGGCCGCGTGACCGCGGTCGACGTGGTGGATCCGTCCACCGGCGAAACCGTGATCGAAGCCGGCACCCTGATGGATGAGCATCTGGTGGATCTGGTCGACAGTCTCGGCATCGACGAAGTCAAGGTCCGCACCGCGATCACTTGCGACACCCGCTACGGCCTGTGCGCCAAGTGCTACGGCCGCGACCTGGCGCGCGGCAAGCAGGTGAACGCCGGCGAAGCGATCGGCGTGATCGCCGCCCAGTCCATCGGCGAACCGGGCACCCAGCTGACCATGCGTACCTTCCACATCGGTGGCGCGGCATCGCGAAACGCGGCCGCCAGCCAGGTGGAAGGCAAGTCCAACGGCACCGTGCGCTTCTCCAGCCAGATGCGCTACGTGGCCAACACCAAGGGCGAGCTGATCGTCATCACCCGCTCCGGCGAAGTGGTGATCCATGACGACATGGGCCGCGAGCGCGAGCGCCGCAAGGTGCCGTACGGCGCGACCCTGATGGTGACCGACGGTCTGCAGATCAAGGCTGGCGCCGTGCTGGCCACCTGGGATCCGCACACCCGTCCGATCATCACCGAGTACGCCGGCCGCGTGAAGTTCGAGAACGTGGAAGAGGGCAACACCGTCGCCAAGCAGACCGACGAAGTGACCGGCCTGTCGACGCTGGTGGTCATCGATCCGAAGCGCCGCGCGGGTTCGCAGTCCAAGATGCTGCGTCCGCTGGTGAAGCTGCTCGACGACAACGGCAACGAAGTGAAGCTGGCCGGTTCCGACGCCTCGGTATCGATCACCTTCCAAGTCGGCGCCATCATCACCGTGCGCGACGGTCAGGACGTGGGCAAGGGCGAAGTGCTGGCCCGCATCCCGCAGGAATCGTCGAAGACCCGCGACATTACCGGCGGTCTGCCGCGCGTGGCCGAGCTGTTCGAAGCCCGTTCGCCGAAGGATGCCGGCATGCTGGCCGAGGTGACCGGTACCGTTTCGTTCGGCAAGGACACCAAGGGCAAGCAGCGCCTGATCATCACCGACCTGGAAGGCAACGGTTACGAAAACCTGATTCCGAAGGACAAGCACGTGCTGGTCCACGACGGTCAGGTGGTGAACCGCGGCGAATCCATCGTCGACGGTCCGGTCGATCCGCACGACATCCTGCGCCTGCAGGGCATCGAGGCGCTGGCCCGCTACATCGTCCAGGAAGTGCAGGAGGTGTATCGTCTGCAGGGCGTGAAGATCAACGACAAGCACATCGAGGTGATCATCCGCCAGATGCTGCGTCGCGTGATCATTACCGACAGCGGCGACACCGAGTTCATCCAGGGCGAGCAGGTGGAGCGCGCCGACGTGCTGGAAATGAACGACAAGATGATGGCGGAAAACAAGGAGCCGGCGCAGTACGAAAACGTGCTGCTGGGCATCACCAAGGCTTCGCTGTCGACCGACTCGTTCATCTCCGCGGCTTCCTTCCAGGAAACCACGCGCGTGCTGACCGAAGCCGCCATCATGGGCAAGCGCGACGATCTGCGCGGTCTGAAGGAAAACGTGATCGTCGGCCGTCTGATCCCGGCCGGCACCGGTCTCGCCTACCATCGCACCCGCCGCCGCCAGAACCTGGGTCTGGACGCTGGCGAGTCCATGCTGTTCGATCCGGCCCCGGCGGCGCTGGAAAGCGGCGAATAAGCTGGGCCTCGCGGCCAAGTGTTGAAAAAACGCTGCTCCATCAACGGTTAACGTTGCTGGGGCGGCGTTTTTTATTTGACGCTTGACCGTTGACTAAAATATAATCCTCCGTCCTTTCTGGAGGCGTGTTGCTTCCGGGAAGCTTCAACTAGGAACTGATAGTAATGCCAACCATTAACCAACTCGTTCGCAAGGGCCGCGTCGCCATCACGGCGAAGAGCAAGGTGCCTGCGCTGGAAGCCTGCCCGCAGAAGCGTGGCGTGTGCACCCGTGTTTACACCACCACTCCGAAGAAGCCGAACTCGGCTCTGCGTAAAGTGTGCAAGGTTCGTCTGACCAACGGTTTCGAAGTCATTTCGTACATCGGCGGTGAAGGCCACAACCTGCAGGAACACTCCGTGGTGCTGATCCGCGGCGGTCGTGTGAAGGACTTGCCGGGTGTGCGTTACCACACCGTGCGCGGTTCCCTGGATACCGCAGGCGTTAAAGACCGTAAGCAAGCTCGCTCCAAGTACGGCGCCAAGCGTCCCAAGTAATCGGGATGTTTTGAAGGCGGCCTGATCAACACTCAGGGTCGTCTAGTAAGTGACTGCTCCGTTGGGTAGTCATGAGCGAATAGAGCTCAACTGAATATTTTAAGGAAGTGACATGCCACGTCGCAGAGAAGTCCCCAAGCGCGAAATTCTGCCGGATCCGAAGTTCGGTTCCCAGGATCTGTCCAAGTTCATGAACGTTGTCATGATCGACGGCAAGAAGTCTGTTGCCGAACGCATCATCTACGGCGCGCTGGAACAGATCGAAAAGAAAACCGGTAAGAACGCTATCGAAGTGTTCAACACCGCACTGTCCAACGCCAAGCCGGTGGTGGAAGTGAAGAGCCGCCGTGTAGGCGGTGCAAACTATCAAGTTCCTGTTGAAGTCCGCCCGTCCCGTCGTATGGCTCTGGCCATGCGCTGGCTGCGCGACGCCGCTCGCAAGCGCGGCGAGAAGTCCATGGATCTGCGCCTGGCTGGTGAGCTGATCGACGCGGCCGAAGGCCGTGGCGGCGCGATGAAGAAGCGTGACGAAGTGCACCGCATGGCAGAAGCCAACAAGGCCTTCTCGCACTTCCGTTTCTAAGCTTTACCAATTATTAAGGTGTAAGCCGTGGCAAGGAAAACCCCCATTGAGCGCTACCGTAACATCGGTATCTCCGCTCACATCGACGCCGGTAAGACCACTACTACCGAGCGTATTCTGTTTTACACCGGTGTAAACCACAAAATCGGTGAAGTGCATGATGGCGCCGCCACCATGGACTGGATGGAGCAGGAACAGGAGCGTGGCATCACGATCACCTCCGCTGCGACCACTACCTTCTGGAAAGGTATGGCCATGCAGTTCCCGGAGCATCGCTTCAACATCATCGACACCCCGGGACACGTGGACTTTACCATCGAGGTAGAGCGTTCCATGCGTGTTCTGGACGGCGCCGTGATGGTGTACTGCGCCGTGGGCGGCGTGCAGCCGCAGTCTGAAACCGTATGGCGTCAGGCTAACAAGTACAAGGTTCCGCGCATCGCGTTCGTGAACAAGATGGACCGTCAAGGCGCCAACTTCTTCCGCGCCGTGGAGCAGGTGAAGACCCGCCTGCGCGGCAATCCGGTGCCTATCGTGGTGCCGATCGGCGCTGAAGACGGCTTCTCCGGCGTTGTCGACCTGCTGAAGATGAAGGCCATCATTTGGGACGAAGCCTCTCAAGGCATGAAGTTCGAATATGGCGACATCCCGGCCGACCTGGTTTCCGTGGCCGAAGAATGGCGCGAGAAGATGGTCGAAGCCGCTGCCGAAGTCAGCGACGAGATGATGGACAAGTACCTGGGCGGCGAAACGCTGACCGAGGAAGAAATCATCGCCGGTCTGCGCGAGCGTACCCTGAAGTGCGAAATCCAGCCGATGCTGTGCGGTTCCGCGTTCAAGAACAAGGGTGTTCAGCGCATGCTGGACGCCGTGATTGAACTGCTGCCGTCGCCGACCGAAGTGCCGGCGATCAAGGGCGAAACCGACGGCGTCGAAGCCGAGCGTCACGCTTCCGACGACGAGCCGTTCTCGGCTCTGGCGTTCAAGCTGATGAACGACCCGTACGTGGGTCAGCTGACCTTCTTCCGCGTCTACTCCGGCGTGGTGAAGTCCGGCGACACCGTGCTGAACTCGGTGAAGGGCAAGAAGGAACGTATCGGCCGTATCGTGCAAATGCACGCCAACGACCGTAAGGAAATCGAAGAAGTGCGCGCCGGCGACATCGCCGCGGCGATCGGCCTGAAGGAAGTCACCACTGGTGAAACCCTGTGCGCCGTCGACGCGGAAATCATCCTGGAGCGCATGGAGTTCCCGGATCCGGTGATCCACGTTGCCGTTGAGCCGAAGACCAAGGCTGACCAGGAAAAGATGGGCGTGGCCCTGAACCGCCTGGCCAAGGAAGATCCGTCGTTCCGCGTGCGTACCGACGAAGAATCCGGCCAGACCATCATTTCCGGCATGGGCGAGCTGCACCTGGAAATTCTGGTTGACCGCATGAAGCGCGAATTCGGCGTTGAAGCCAACGTCGGCGCGCCGCAAGTGGCTTACCGTGAAACCATCACCAAGACTGTTACCGATGTGGAAGGCAAGCACGTTAAGCAGTCCGGTGGTAAGGGTCAGTACGGTCACGCCGTGATCACGCTGGAACCGTCCGGCGAAGGCAAGGGTTACCAGTTCTTCGACGAGATCAAGGGTGGCGTGATTCCGCGTGAATTCATTCCGTCCGTCGACAAGGGTATCCAGAACACTCTGGGTAACGGTATCCTTGCCGGCTTCCCGGTGGTGGACGTGACTGTGCGTCTGACCTTCGGTTCCTACCACGACGTCGACTCCTCGCAGATCGCGTTCGAACTGGCAGGCTCGCTGGCATTCAAGGAAGCCATGCGTCGCGCCGGTCCGTGCATCCTCGAGCCGATGATGGCCGTGGAAGTGGAAACTCCGGAAGAGTACATGGGTGACGTCATGGGTGACCTGAACCGCCGCCGCGGCATGGTGCAGGGCATGGACGACGACGGTCTGGGTGGCAAGAAGATCAAGGCCGAAGTACCGCTGGCCGAAATGTTCGGCTATTCCACCGACCTGCGTTCCGCTACCCAGGGTCGTGCGACCTACTCCATGGAGTTCAAGCACTACTCCGAGGCTCCGAAGCACGTCGCTGAAGCCGTAATGGCCGCCAAGAAGTAATGCGCGCTGAGGCTGGCCGGGCCGACCCGGCCAGTCCCGATCTAATGTTCTTTAATTAAGGATTTTTGCAAAATGGCAAAAGAAAAGTTTGAGCGGACCAAACCGCACGTAAACGTAGGCACCATCGGTCACGTGGACCACGGTAAGACCACCCTGACCGCTGCTATCACCACGATTCTGTCGAAGAAGTTCGGTGGCGAAGCCAAAGACTACTCCCAGATCGACAGCGCGCCGGAAGAGAAGGCTCGTGGTATCACCATCAATACCGCGCACGTTGAATACGAAACCGAGACCCGCCACTACGCTCACGTAGACTGCCCGGGCCACGCCGACTACGTTAAGAACATGATCACCGGTGCTGCCCAGATGGACGGCGCGATCCTGGTCTGCTCGGCCGCTGACGGTCCGATGCCGCAAACCCGCGAACACATCCTGCTGTCCCGCCAGGTTGGCGTGCCGTACATCATCGTCTACCTGAACAAGGCTGACCTGGTTGACGACGCCGAGCTGCTGGAACTGGTGGAAATGGAAGTGCGCGATCTGCTGTCTTCCTATGACTTCCCGGGCGACGACACCCCGATCGTGACCGGCTCCGCTCGTCTGGCGCTGGAAGGCGACCAGTCCGAAATGGGCGAACCGTCGATCTTCCGTCTGGCTGACGCGCTGGATTCCTACATCCCGACTCCGGAGCGCGCCATCGACAAGCCGTTCCTGCTGCCGATCGAAGACGTGTTCTCGATCTCCGGCCGCGGCACCGTGGTGACCGGTCGCGTAGAGCGCGGCATCGTGAAAGTGGGTGAAGAACTGGAAATCGTGGGTCTGAAAGACACCGTGAAGACCACCTGCACCGGCGTGGAAATGTTCCGCAAGCTGCTGGACCAAGGTCAAGCCGGCGACAACGTGGGCGTGCTGCTGCGCGGCACCAAGCGTGAAGACGTGGAGCGCGGCCAGGTTCTGGCCAAGCCGGGCACCATCACCCCGCACACCAAGTTCGAAGCTTCGGTGTACGTTCTGTCCAAGGACGAAGGTGGCCGTCACACCCCGTTCTTCGCGAACTACCGTCCGCAGTTCTATTTCCGCACCACCGACGTGACCGGCGCGATCTCGCTGGCCGAAGGCGTGGAAATGGTAATGCCGGGCGACAACGTGGAAATCAAGGTTGAGCTGATCGCCCCGATCGCCATGGAAGAAGGTCTGCGCTTCGCCATCCGCGAAGGCGGCCGTACCGTCGGCGCCGGCGTGGTTGCCAAGATCATCGCTTAATCGGACCGGAGATTTTCATGTCTAGCCAAAAAATCCGCATCCGCCTGAAAGCGTTCGATTACAACCTGATCGACCGTTCTGCCCAGGAAATCGTTGAAACCGCCAAGCGCACCGGCGCCGTCGTCAAGGGCCCGGTTCCGCTGCCGACCAAGATCGAGCGTTTCAACGTTCTGCGTTCCCCGCACGTGAACAAGACTTCCCGCGACCAGCTGGAAATCCGCACTCACCTGCGTCTGATGGACATCGTAGACCCGACCGACAAGACTGTTGATGCTCTGATGAAGCTCGACCTGCCGGCCGGTGTGGATGTGGAAATCAAGCTGCAGTAATCGCCGGACAGGAGAGAGTCGCACGCTAAGTGCTTGCGATTCTTGAATTTTCTGTGATACATTAGCGGACTCGCCGTTTTGGCGAGTCCGTTTTTGTTTTTATGTCGTGTTTTTTATGCCGGTCAATCGTAATCGGCGCCTGAAAAAGGAAATAAACATGAGTTTAGGTCTTGTCGGTCGCAAAGTCGGCATGACCCGCATTTTTGCCGAAGATGGCGCAACCATCCCGGTAACTGTGCTGGACATGTCCTCTAACCGCGTCACGCAAATCAAAACCGCAGAAACCGACGGCTACAACGCCGTTCAGGTTACCTATGGCTCCAAGAAGGCTAGCCGCGTAAACAAGGCTGATGCCGGTCACTTCGCCAAGGCTGGCGTGGAAGCCGGTCTGGGTCTGGCCGAGTTCGCTCTGTCCGCCGACGCGCTGTCCAACTTCAAGCCGGGCGATGCTATCGCTGTCGAAATCTTCACCGTTGGTCAACTGGTTGATGTAACCGGCACCTCCAAGGGTAAGGGTTTCTCCGGCGTGATCAAGCGCCACAACTTCTCTTCCAACCGTGCTTCGCACGGTAACTCGCGTTCGCACAATACGCCGGGTTCCATCGGTCAAGCTCAAGATCCGGGTCGCGTTTTCCCGGGTAAGCGCATGGCCGGTCAATACGGCAACGTGAAGAGCACTGTTCAGTGCCTCGAGATCGTTCGTGTCGATGCCGAGCGTCAACTGATCCTGGTCAAGGGCGCTGTCCCGGGTGCCAAGAACGGCGACGTGGTCGTGCGTCCTAGCGTGAAGGCGGGTGCGTGATGGAATTGAATGTAATCAATACCCAAGGCAAGGCTGTTGGCAGCCTGCAAGTGTCCGACGCTCTGTTCGGCCGCGAATACAACGAAGCTCTGGTGCATCAGGTTGTGACCGCGTTCCTGGCGAACGCTCGCAGCGGCAACCGTGCCCAGCTGACTCGTGCTGAAGTGAAGCACTCGACCAAGAAGCCGTTCCGTCAGAAGGGCACTGGTAACGCTCGTGCCGGTATGACTTCCACCCCGAACCGTCGTGGTGGTGGCCGTGCCTTCCCGAACAAGCCGGACGAGAACTTCACTCAGAAGGTTAACCGCAAGATGTACCGCGCGGGCATTGCGACCATCCTGTCGCAACTGGTGCGTGACGAACGCCTGATCGTGGTTGACGACCTGTCGGTTGCCAGCCCGAAGACCAAGGAATTCGTCGGCGCCGTTCAGCCGATGGGTCTGGAGCAAGCTCTGTTCATCACCAATGAGCTGAGCGAAAACCTCTATCTCTCTTCGCGTAACCTGCCGAACATGCTGGTTATCGAAGCGGTTCAGGCCGATCCGTACAGCCTGCTGCGCTTCAAGAAGACCGTGATCACCCGCGACGCCGTGAAGCAACTGGAGGAGCAGTGGGCATGAACCAAGAACGTCTGTTGCAAGTAATCCTTGCGCCCATCGTTTCCGAAAAGAGCACCATGATCGCTGAGAAGAACCAGCAAGTGGCGTTCCGCGTTGCCAAAGACGCGACCAAGCCGGAAATCAAGGCCGCTGTCGAAATGCTGTTCAACGTAAAAGTTGATGGCGTTTCCACCGTGAACGTCAAGGGCAAGGTTAAGCGTTTCGGCCGTACCATCGGTCGTCGCAGTGACTGGAAAAAGGCCTACGTTAGCCTGGTCGATGGTCAAGAACTTGACCTGACCGCTACCCCGGCCGCGGCGGAGTAAGGAGATAGAGCATGCCTATCGTTAAGGTAAAACCGACTTCCGCGGGTCGTCGTGCCGTAGTCAAGGTGGTAAACCCTGATCTGCACAAGGGCGCTCCGCACGCAGCTCTGGTTGAGAAGAAAAACTCGACCGGCGGCCGCAATCACAATGGCCACATCACCACGCGTCATCGTGGCGGTGGTCACAAGAAGCACTACCGTCTGATCGACTTCCGTCGCAACAAGGATGGCATCCCGGCGAAAGTGGAACGCATCGAATACGATCCGAACCGCACCGCCCACATCGCCCTGTTGTGCTACGCCGACGGCGAGCGCCGCTACATCATCGCCCCGCGCGGCGTGAAGGTTGGCGCCGTGCTGCTGTCCGGTTCCGAGGCTCCGATCAAGGCCGGTAACGCTCTGCCGATCCGCAACATTCCGGTGGGTACCACTATCCACTGCGTGGAAATGCAACCCGGCAAGGGCGCTCAGATGGTTCGTTCCGCTGGCGCTTCTGCAATGCTGCTGGCTCGCGAAGGCGTGTACGCTCAACTGCGTCTGCGCTCCGGCGAGATCCGCCTGGTGCACGTCGATTGCCGTGCGACCGTTGGCGAAGTGGGTAACGAAGAGCACTCCCTGCGCAAGCTGGGCAAGGCTGGCGCGACCCGTTGGCGCGGCATCCGTCCGACCGTTCGCGGTACGGCGATGAACCCGATCGATCACCCGCACGGTGGTGGTGAAGGCCGCACTGGCGAAGGCCGCGTACCGGTTAGCCCGTGGGGCACTCCGGCCAAGGGCTTCCGTACCCGTCGCAACAAGCGTACCGACAACATGATCGTACGCCGTCGCTATTCCAACAAAGGGTAATTGACAATGGCACGTTCGCAGAAAAAAGGCCCGTTCGTTGATCTGCACCTCCTGAAGAAGGTGGATGCGGTACGGGCAACCAGCGACAAGCGTCCGATCAAGACCTGGTCGCGTCGTTCGACCATCCTGCCGGACTTTATTGGTCTGACCATCGCTGTGCACAACGGTCGCACTCACGTTCCGGTCTATGTTTCTGAAAACATGGTCGGCCACAAACTGGGTGAATTCTCTCTGACTCGTACCTTCAAAGGCCACGCTGCCGACAAGAAGGCGAAGAAGAAGTAAGGTGAAGCGATGAGAGTATCTGCAAATCTGAAAAGTGTTCGCCTGTCGGCTCAAAAGTGCCGCCTGGTGGCCGATCTGGTCCGCGGCAAGTCCGTAGACCAGGCGCTGAATATCCTGGCCTTCTCCCCGAAGAAGGGCGCGGTAATCATCAAGAAAGTGCTGGAATCTGCAATCGCTAACGCCGAGCACAACGAAGGCGCTGACATCGACACCCTGCGTGTCACCAGCATCTTTGTTGACAAGGGCGCTAGTCTGAAGCGTTTCACTGCCCGTGCTAAGGGTCGTGGCAACCGCATCGAAAAGCAGACCTGCCACATTTCCTTGACCGTTGGCAATTAAGGGGTAAGAAATGGGTCAGAAGATTCATCCGACGGGATTCCGTCTTGCCGTTAACAAAAACTGGTCTTCCAAGTGGTTCGCGTCCTCGCAGAACTTCCCGGAAATGCTGAAGCAGGATATCGAAGTTCGCGAATTCCTGAAGAAGCGTCTGGGTCACGCTTCGGTTGGCCGCGTAACCATCGAGCGTCCGGCCAAGTCCGCCCGCATCACCATTCACAGCGCCCGTCCGGGCGTCGTGATCGGCAAGAAGGGCGAAGACATTGAAGTTCTGAAGCAAGAACTGCAAAAGCGCCTGGGTGTGCCGGTTCACGTGAACATCGAAGAAGTTCGCAAGCCGGAACTGGACGCGCAAATCATCGCCGACGGCATCGCTTCCCAGCTGGAGAAGCGCGTGATGTTCCGTCGCGCCATGAAGCGCGCCATGCAGAACGCCATGCGTCTGGGTGCCGAAGGCATCAAGATCATGTCGTCCGGCCGTCTGAACGGCATCGACATCGCTCGCAGCGAATGGTACCGCGAAGGCCGCGTGCCGCTGCATACCCTGCGCGCCGATGTGGATTACGCTACCTCTGAAGCCAAGACCACCTACGGTATCATCGGCATCAAGGTATGGGTGTACAAGGGCGAGCTGAAGCCGGGCCAGGTTCAGGCGACTCCGGCTGCTCCCGAGAAGAAAATGAGAAAGGGTGCCCGCAATGCTGCAGCCAACTAGACTCAAGTACCGCAAACAGCACAAAGGCCGTAACACCGGTATCGCCACCCGTGGCAACAAGGTGAGCTTTGGCGATTTCGGTCTGAAGGCTATTGGTCGTGGTCGTCTGACCGCGCGTCAGATCGAAGCTGCGCGTCGTGCGATGACCCGTCACATCAAGCGTGGCGGCCGCATCTGGATCCGTATCTTCCCGGACAAGCCGATCACCTCCAAGCCTGCCGAAGTCCGTATGGGCGGGGGTAAGGGCTCTCCGGAGTACTACGTGGCTGAAATTCAGCCTGGCAAGATGCTGTATGAAATGGATGGCGTATCCGAGGAACTCGCTCGCGAAGCTTTCCGTCTGGCCGCAGCTAAGTTGCCGATCGCCACTGTGTTCGTAACCAAACAGGTAGGTCAGTAATGAAAGCGTCCGAACTGAAAGCCAAAACTGTTGACGAGCTGAAGGCGGAACTGCTGAGCCTGCTGAAGGCCCAGTTTGCGCTGCGCATGCAGCACGCTACTCAGCAACTCGCCAAGACCTCTGAACTGAAGAAAGTGCGTCGCGACATCGCTCGCGTGCGTACCGTTCTGAAAGAAAAGGCAGTTTAAGATGAGCGAAACCAAAGTAGTGCGTACGCTGACCGGCGTTGTGGTCAGCGACAAGATGGATAAGACTGTAACCGTTCTGGTCGAGCGCAAAGTCAAGCACCCGATCTACGGCAAGATTATCCGTCGCTCCAAGAAGTTCCACGCACACGACGAGAACAACGAGTTCAAGGCAGGCGACCTGGTGGTCATCAGCGAGTCCCGCCCGCTCTCGAAGACCAAGTCGTGGGTGGTAACTGGCCTGGTTGAGAAATCTCGTCAGGTATAAAGCTTGCAGAGGGCTGCGTCCCTCTGTATAATGGCCATCTCCTACGCGCTAACTGCGTAGGAGTTCCGCCCTTACGGGGTCCAAAACTGGCCGTTTGACACGCCACAGAATGTTCTGTGGCGTTTCCGCTGTTCGAGTCTGGCGACACATGCCCAGGCTAACGGCAGTGGAAAGTGACGGATAAAGTTGGATTAGAAAGGTAATCTCAAATGATCCAAATGCAGACCATGCTTGAGGTCGCTGACAACACTGGTGCACGTCATGTTCAGTGCATCAAAGTGCTGGGTGGCTCCAAGCGTCGCTATGCTAGCGTAGGTGACATCATCAAGGTGAGCATCAAGGATGCCGCTCCGCGTGGACGCGTCAAAAAAGGCGACGTATACAACGCGGTCGTGGTACGCACTGCCAAAGGCGTGCGCCGTCCGGATGGCTCTTTGATCAAGTTTGACAGCAATGCTGCTGTTCTGCTCAATAACAAGCTTGAGCCGATCGGCACTCGCATCTTCGGACCCGTTACGCGCGAACTGCGTACCGAGCGTTTCATGAAGATCGTATCGCTGGCTCCTGAAGTTCTGTAAGGAGAGGTCGCATGCGCAAGATTCGCAAGGGTGATGAAGTCGTAGTAATCACCGGCAAAGACAAGGGTAAGCGCGGCACCGTCCTGCGTGTTCTGGAAACCAAGCTGGTTGTGGAAGGCGTGAATGTCGCCAAGAAGCACCAGAAGCCGAACCCGGTACGTGGCGTAGCTGGCGGTATCGTCGAGAAGACCATGCCCATCGACGCTTCTAACGTCGCGATTTTCAATCCGGCAAGCCAAAAGGCTGACCGCGTAGGCTTCAAGGTTCTTGAAGACGGCCGCAAGGTGCGCGTGTTCAAGTCCAGCGGCGAAGTTATCGGCGCCTAAGGAGCAAACATGGCACGTCTCTACGATTTCTACAAAGACAGCGTAGTGCCGGAACTGATGAAACAGTTCGGCTACAAGTCGATCATGCAAGTTCCGCGTATCGAGAAGATCACCGTGAACATGGGCGTGGGTGAAGCCGTTGCCGACAAGAAGGTAATGGAATTCGCCGTGGGCGACCTGGAAAAGATCGCCGGCCAGAAGCCGGTCGTCACCACCGCTCGCAAGTCCATCGCAGGCTTCAAGATCCGCGACGACTATCCGGTTGGTTGCAAGGTGACTCTGCGTCGCGAACGCATGTACGAGTTCCTGGACCGCCTGGTTACCATCGCGCTGCCGCGCGTTCGTGACTTCCGTGGTGTGTCCGCCAAGTCCTTCGACGGCCGCGGCAACTACAACATGGGCGTCAAAGAACAGATCATCTTCCCGGAAATCGAGTACGACAAGATCGATGCTCTGCGTGGTATGAACATCACTATCACTACCTCGGCGAAGACTGACGAAGAGGCCCGCGCTCTGCTGGCCGCGTTCAAGTTCCCGTTCAAGGGTTAAGCACATGGCACGACTTGCACTGATCAACCGTGAAGAGAAGCGCGTCAAGCTGGCAGAGAAGTTTTCCGCCAAGCGTGAGGCCCTGATCGCCACCATCAACAACCAGAACCTCTCGGAAGAAGAGCGTTTTGCCGCCCGCCTGCAACTGCAGCAGCTGCCGCGCAACGCTTCTCCGGTTCGCCAGCGTCGTCGCTGCGCCGTGACCGGTCGTCCGCGTGGTGTGTTCCGCAAATTCGGTTTGGGTCGCAACAAGCTGCGTGAGATCGCCATGAAGGGTGAGATTCCGGGTGTTGTGAAGGCCAGCTGGTAATAGGAGACACATAGAATGAGCATGCACGATCCTATTTCCGATATGTTGACCCGCATCCGCAACGGCCAACACGCTTCCAAGGTCAAGGTTTCCATGCCTTCCTCGAAGCTGAAGATTGCGCTGGCGCAGGTGCTGAAAGAAGAAGGCTACATCGAAGACTTCGCCATCGCTGGCGAAGAGAAGAAGCCTGTTCTCGATATCCAGCTCAAGTACTACGCTGGCCGTCCGGTGATCGAGCGCATCGAGCGCGTATCCCGTCCTGGCCTGCGCGTGTACAAGGGCTCCACCGAAATCCCGAAGGTCATGAATGGTCTGGGCGTGGCGATCCTGTCCACCTCCAAGGGCGTGATGACCGATCGCAAAGCGCGCGCAGCCGGCATCGGCGGCGAACTGCTCTGCGTCGTGGCATAAGGGGGTCAAATGTCTCGCGTAGCTAAGAATCCGGTAGCCATCCCGGCTGGCGTCGAAGTGAAGTTCGGCGCTGCAGACGTGACTGTGAAGGGCGCCTTGGGCTCCCTGAGCACCGCGCTGTGCAACGACGTCGAAGTCAAGCTGGACAACGGCCAGCTGACCTTCGCCGCCAAGAACGACAGCAAGTTCGCGCGTGCCATGTCCGGCACCCTGCGTGCCCTGCTGAACAACATGGTTAACGGCGTATCCAAGGGCTTCGAGAAGAAGCTGCAGCTGGTCGGCGTGGGCTACCGTGCCCAGGCTCAAGGCGATACCCTGAACCTGTCTCTGGGTTTCTCGCACCCGGTGGCTCACAAGATGCCCGCTGGCATCAAGGTTGAGACTCCGACTCAGACCGAGATCCTGGTCAAGGGCGCTGACAAGCAGCTCGTGGGCCAGGTCGCTGCCGAAATCCGCGCTTACCGTTCGCCGGAGCCCTACAAGGGCAAGGGTGTTCGCTACGCCGATGAGGTTGTGGTTCTGAAAGAAACCAAGAAGAAGTAACTGAGGCACTGACATGGACAAGAAACAGACTCGACTCCGCCGCGCACGCAAAACCCGTGCCCGGATCGCGGAGCTCAAGATGGTGCGTCTCTCTGTACATCGCACCAACAGCCACATTTACGCCCAGATCATTGACGAGACCGGCAACAAGGTACTGGCCAGCGCTTCTTCGCTGGAAGCCGATGTCCGCTCCGCAATGGCCAATGGTGGCAACGTGGCGGCCGCAGCCGTGATCGGCAAGCGTATTGCCGAAAAGGCAAAGGCCGCTGGCATCGAGCAAGTCGCTTTCGATCGTTCCGGTTTCAAATACCACGGTCGCATGAAGGCACTGGCTGACGCCGCTCGCGAGCACGGCCTCGTATTCTAATTCGGAGTAAAGAATGGCTAAGCACGAAATGGAAGATCGCGGCGACGGTCTGGTCGAGAAAATGATCAGCGTCAACCGCGTCACCAAAGTGGTCAAGGGCGGCCGTATCATGGCTTTCTCGGCCCTGACCGTGGTTGGTGATGGCGACGGCGGTATCGGCATGGGTAAGGGCCGTTCCAAGGAAGTTCCGGTTGCCGTACAAAAGGCGATGGAACAAGCCCGCCACAACATGATGAAGATCAAGCTGTACAACGGCACCGTGAAGCACACCGTTGAAGGCCGTCATGGCGCCACCCGCGTCCTGATCCAACCGGCCAAGGACGGTACCGGCGTGAAAGCCGGCGGTCCGATGCGCGCGATCTTCGACGCAATGGGTATTCACAATGTTTCGGCCAAGATCCATGGCTCCACGAACCCGTACAACGTGGTGCGTGCGACCCTGGACGGCCTGAGCAAGATCAATACTCCTGCGCAAATCGCCGCCAAGCGCGGTCTGAGCATCGAGGACATCCTGGGGGTGGGTCATGAGTAACGCCAAGACTGTCAAGGTCACTCTGGTAAAGAGCCTGATCGGTCGCCTGGAGTCTCACAAGGCTTGCGCCCGTGGTCTGGGTCTGAAGAAGATCCGTCAGACTGTTGAAGTGCTCGATACCCCTGAAAACCGTGGCATGATCAACAAGATCAGCTACCTGCTCAAATTCGAGGGCTAAGAGATGCTGCTGAACACCGTACAACCGGGCGTCGGCGCCAAGCATGCCAAGCGCCGTGTCGGCCGTGGCATTGGTTCCGGCCTGGGCAAGACTTGCGGCCGCGGCCACAAGGGCCAGAAGAGCCGTGCCGGTGGTTTCCACAAGGTAGGCTTCGAAGGCGGTCAAATGCCGCTGCAACGTCGTCTGCCGAAGCGTGGCTTCAAGTCTCTGACGGCTCGCTTCGTATGCGAAGTTCGCCTGTCCGAACTGAACCTGCTGCCGGTCGACGAAATCGATCTGCTGGCTCTCAAGCAAGCCGGTCTGGTGGCTGCTCAGGCACAAGTTGCCAAGGTAGTCCTGTCCGGCAAGGTTGAGCGCGCGGTCAAACTGCGTGGTATCAGCGTTACCGCTGGCGCCCGCGCTGCCATCGAGGCTGCCGGCGGCAGCATTGAATAAGGCATAAATTTGTGGCGAATACTTCTCTAGTGGCCAATGCCAATAAGTTTGGTGATCTGAAGCGTCGTATCTGGTTCCTGATTGGCGCGCTGATCGTTTATCGCATCGGCGCCCATATTCCGGTTCCGGGTATCAACCCTGCCGAACTAGCGAAGTTGTTCCACACATCGCAGACGGGCCTGCTCGACATGTTCAACATGTTCTCGGGCGGCGCCCTCTCGAGGTTTACGGTATTTGCCCTGGGCATCATGCCGTACATCTCGGCTTCCATCATTCTGCAGCTTGCGGCCGAGGTTCTGCCCAGCCTGAAGCAGTTGAAGAAGGAAGGCGATGCGGGACGTCGCAAGATAACCCAGTACACGCGTTATGCCACCGTGGCGCTCGCAACTTTCCAAAGTTTCGGCATCGCGGTGATGTTGTACAAGCAGCCTAACCTGGTGATGACTGCTCAGTGGGAGTTTTATCTGACAACCGTGGTGTCTCTGGTCACCGGAACCATGTTCCTGATGTGGTTGGGCGAACAGATCACCGAGCGCGGTATCGGCAACGGTATCTCGCTGATCATCTGCGCGGGTATCGCCGCGGGTGTTCCGGCTGCGATCGGTAAAACCCTGACTCTGACCAGTCAGGGCTCCTTGCCCATTCTGTTTGCCATCCTGCTGTTTGTCGGTGTGATCCTGGTCACCTTCCTCGTTGTCTACGCCGAGCGCGGCCAACGCAAGGTGCTGGTGAACTACGCCAAGCGTCAGGTGGGCAATCGCGTCATGCAGGGCCAGAGCACGCATCTGCCGCTCAAGCTCAACATGGCAGGGGTGATTCCCCCGATCTTCGCCTCCAGCATCATCCTGTTCCCGGCCACCGTTCTCGGCTGGTTCGGCCAGGGCGAGCACATGGCTTGGTTGAAGGGCGTGGCCGACAAGCTGCACCCGGGTCAGCCGATCTATGTGCTGCTGTATGCGGCGGCGATCATCTTCTTCTGCTATTTCTACACGGCGTTGGTATTCAACCCCAAGGAAACGGCTGACAACCTGAAGAAGAGCGGGGCGTTCATCCCGGGCATCCGTCCAGGTGAGCAGACTTCTCGTTACATCGAGAAGATCATTCTGCGGCTGACGCTGATCGGTGCGATCTACATCACGCTGGTCTGCCTGCTGCCGGAATTCCTGATCCTGAAGTGGAACGTGCCGTTCTACTTCGGCGGTACGTCGCTGCTGATTATCGTGGTGGTGACGATGGACTTCATGGCGCAAGTGCAGTCCTATGTGTTGTCGCATCAATACGAGAGCTTGCTGAAGAAGGCCAACTTCAAAGGCAATGCCCTTACCCGCTGACACACGAGTTCACACTGGGTTATATGGCTAAGGAAGACACTATCCAGATGCAGGGCGAGGTCCTGGAAAATTTGCCCAGCGCAACTTTCAAGATCAAGCTCGAAAATGGACACGTGGTACTCGGGCATATCTCTGGGAAGATGCGGATGCACTACATCCGCATCCTGCCAGGCGACAAGGTGACTGTGGAGCTGACTCCATACGATCTGTCCCGGGCCCGCATTGTGTTCCGTGCGAAGTAACGCATTCGCTCTTTTTTGGATTTGAAAGGATCTGAACATGCGAGTACAGCCTTCTGTAAAGAAGATTTGCCGTAATTGCAAAATCATTCGTCGCAATCGCGTAGTTCGCGTGATCTGCACGGACCCGCGTCACAAGCAAAAACAGGGCTAACATTTGTTAGACCACGATTTGCGTGATACAATCGCAAACTTTTCAAGGTCTTAAGGCTTAAGGAAAGAGTATGGCCCGTATTGCAGGGGTAAACATCCCTAATCATGCGCATGCCGTTATCGGCCTGCAGGCAATTTTCGGCGTCGGTCAGACTCGCGCTCAGCAAATCTGTGCTGCAGCCAGCGTGAATCCCTCCACCAAGGTGAAGGATCTGACTGAAGCTGAAATGGAAGCTCTGCGTGATCAAGTCGCGAAGTTCACCGTTGAAGGTGACCTGCGCCGCGAAATCACCATGAGCATCAAGCGTCTGATGGACATGGGCTGCTACCGCGGCTTCCGCCATCGTCGCGGCTTGCCGTGCCGCGGTCAGCGCACTCGCACCAATGCTCGTACCCGCAAGGGTCCGCGCAAGGCGATCGCCGGCAAGAAGTAAACTAAGGAACACAGATAATGGCTAAAGCAAACACAGCTGTCCGTGTACGTAAAAAAGTGCGCAAGTCTGTTAGCGAAGGCATCGTGCACGTGCACGCTTCGTTCAACAACACCATCATCACTATCACCGACCGTCAAGGCAATGCACTGTCTTGGGCTACCTCTGGCGGCGCTGGTTTTAAGGGCTCGCGCAAGAGTACACCCTTTGCCGCTCAGGTAGCTGCAGAGCACGCTGGTAAAGTTGCCCAAGAATATGGTGTGAAGAACCTCGAAGTTCGTATCAAAGGCCCGGGCCCGGGTCGTGAATCCGCTGTTCGCGCACTCAACTCGCTGGGTTTCAAGATCACCAGCATCTCCGACGTGACGCCGGTACCGCACAACGGTTGCCGTCCGCCCAAAAAACGTCGTATCTAATTCGGAGAGTGTGAGAACATGGCACGTTATATTGGCCCGAAGTGTAAGCTCGCTCGTCGTGAAGGCACCGACCTTTTCCTGAAGAGCGCACGCCGTGCACTGGATTCCAAATGCAAACTGGATGCTGCTCCTGGTCAACATGGCGCCCGTCGCGGTCGCCTGTCGGACTACGGCGTCCAACTGCGTGAAAAGCAGAAAATCCGCCGCATCTACGGCGTACTCGAGCGTCAGTTCCGCAACTACTTTGCGGAAGCTGTTCGCCGCAAGGGCTCCACGGGTGAAAACCTGCTGAAGCTGCTTGAGTCCCGCCTGGACAACGTTGTATATCGCATGGGCTTTGGCTCCACTCGCGCCGAAGCGCGTCAGCTGGTCAGCCACAAGGCTATCGTTGTGAACGGCCAGGTTGTGAACATTCCGTCCTACCAGGTTAAAGCCGGTGACGTAGTGTCCGTCCGCGAAAAGGCTAAGAAACAGGCTCGCATCGTCGAAGGTCTGGCTCTGGCCGAGCAAGGCGGCTTCCCGTCTTGGGTGTCGGTTGACTCCAAGAAAATGGAAGGCACCTTCAAATCCGCTCCGGAACGTTCCGAACTGTCTAGCGATATCAACGAACAACTCGTTGTGGAATTCTACTCCAAGTAATCGCTAGCTCTTAGGGAATGACTATGCAAAACAGCGCTTCGGAATTTCTGAAACCTCGTCTGATCGACGTACAGCCGGTTTCCGCCACTCACGCTCGCGTGTCGATGGAGCCGTTCGAGCGCGGCTATGCCCATACCCTGGGCAATTCGCTGCGCCGTATCCTGCTGTCGTCGATGCCGGGCTATGCTCCGACCGAAGTGACTATCGCTGGCGTTTTGCATGAGTATTCCGCGCTTGATGGCGTGCGCGAGGATGTCGTCGACATCCTCCTCAACCTCAAGGGCGTAGTGCTTAAGCTGCATGGTCGCGACAGTGTCGTGCTGACCTTGAAAAAGGAAGGCGAGGGCGCTGTCTTGGCTAGCGATATCGAGCTGCCGCATGATGTGGAAGTGATCAATCCGGAACACGTGATTTGTCACATCTCCTCCGGCGGCAAGATCGACATGGAGGTCAAGGTGGAGAAGGGCCGCGGCTATCAGCCGGTGTCCGCTCGCACCAGCCATGACGACAACCGTTCCATCGGTACCATCCAACTGGACGCTTCCTTCTCGCCGGTCCGCCGCGTGAGCTTCGCTGTGGAAAGCGCCCGCGTGGAACAGCGTACCGACCTCGACCGCCTGGTTCTCGATATCGAGACCAACGGCGTGATCGAGCCGGAGCAGGCTGTGCGCAACGCAGCCCGCATCCTGATGGATCAGCTGTCGATCTTTGCCGACCTCCAGGGCACAGCGGTTGAAGAAGTCGTTGAAAAGGCGCCGCCGATCGATCCGATCCTGCTGCGTCCGGTAGACGATCTTGAACTGACGGTCCGTTCGGCCAACTGCCTGAAAGCAGAGAACATTTATTACATCGGCGATCTGATCCAGCGCACCGAAACCGAGCTTCTGAAGACTCCGAACCTCGGCCGCAAGTCGCTGAACGAGATCAAGGAAGTTCTCGCTTCCAAGGGCCTGACTCTCGGCATGAAGCTCGAGAATTGGCCTCCGGCTGGTCTGGAAAAGCCGTAAGTTTGAGACTAAAGGACATTAACAATGCGTCATCGTTACAGTAATCGTAAACTGAACCGCACGACCAGCCATCGTCTGGCGATGCTGCGCAACATGGCCAACTCGCTGCTGAAGCACGAAGTTATCGTGACCACGCTGCCGAAGGCCAAGGAACTGCGTCGTGTGGCCGAGCCGCTCATCACGCTCGGCAAAAAGCCGTCCCTCGCCAACCGTCGTCTGGCGTTCGACCGCACCCGTGACCGCGAAATCGTGGTTAAACTCTTTGACGTGCTCGGCGCGCGCTACGCTACCCGCAACGGCGGCTACGTGCGCATCCTGAAGTACGGTTTCCGCAAGGGCGACAACGCCCCGATGGCTCTGGTAGAGCTGGTGGACCGTCCGGAAGATGCCGTTGCAGTTGAAGACAACTCCGCCGAGTAATCGACGCAGTTGAAAGAAAAAGCCAGCTCTCAGGAGCTGGCTTTTTTCATGTCTTGAACAGCCGGGTTGGCGTTGGCGAACCCGGCTTCGCCGCATCTAGAAGATGGAGAGCCCGGTGCGCGTGGTGAAGCGATCCAACGCCTCCAGGCCCAGCACCGAGTTGCCGCGCGCGTCCAGTTGCGGGCTCCACGCGGCGATGGCCATCTTGCCGGGAATCACCGCCAGCAGGCCGCCGCCGACGCCGCTCTTCACCGGCAGGCCGACGCGGTAGGCGAATTCGCCGGCGGCGTCATAGGTGCCGCAGGTCAGCATGACGGCGTTCACCTGTTTGGCCTGGCTGCGGCTCAGGTACTGTGTTCCGGTTTGAGGCGACAGGCCGTGATTGGCTAGGAACAGGCCGGCGCGGGCCAGTTCGCGGCAGCTCATCGCGATGCTGCAGTTGTGAAAATACTGGTCCAGCACGGTTTCCACCGGGTGGCCGAGGTTGCCGTAGCTCTTCATGAAATGGGCGAGCGCCGCGTTGCGGTCGCCGTGCGCGCGTTCGGAAGCGGCGATGGCTTGGTCGGCCATCAGGCCGGCGTTGCCGGTCTCTTCGCGCAGCCAGGCCAGCAGCCGGGCGTGGGCATCGCCGAAATGGCCGATCGCGCGGTCGGTGACGACCAGGGCGCCGGCGTTGATGAAGGGATTGCGCGGGATGCCGTGCTCGTACTCCAGCTGCACCAGCGAGTTGAACGGGTTGCCGGAAGGCTCCTTGCCGACGTGGCGCCACAGTTGCTCGCCGTCGGCCTGCAGCGTCAGCGCCAGCATGAAGGCCTTGCTGATGCTCTGGATGGAGAAGGGAGTGTCGGCATCGCCGCAGGCGTGTTCGCGGCCGTCCAGCGTGTGGATGGCGATGCCGAACTGATGCGGCGGCACCGAGGCCAGCGCCGGGATGTAGTCGGCCACCCGGCCCTGGTCGTAGAAAGGCAGCACTTGCTGCCGGATATCTTCAATGAGCGCTTGCAGATTCATTCAGCGATTGTAAGCATGCGCGGCGGGGGCAGTCTAGAAGCTGTAGCGCTGCTCCAGCACTTCGACCGGCGCGCCCAGCTCCAGCACGCCCTCGTTGCGAGCGCGCAAATTCATGCCGAAACAGACGCCGGCGTCCAGCATCCGGGTCCGGATCAGGGTTTGCAGCGGTTCGCCGTCGGCGCGCTTCTCGCCCAGCTCGGGATCCACGGTGGTCAGCACGCAGCGCACGCAGGGTTTCACCACGTCGAACTCCACGTCGCCGATGCGGATCACCTGCCATTCGTCCTCTTCCCACGGATAGGCGCCGGAGACGACGAGATTGGGCCGGAAGTGCCGCAGGGTGACGGGCGCGGCCAGCTGGCGGTTCAGATCGTCAAGGGAGGCCTGGCTGGCCAGCAGGAAGGGATAGCCGTCGGCGAAGCTCATTGTTTCCGGGCCGCCCTTGAAGGGCCGGTTGGATTGCGCGCCCAGCCACAGCAGCCGGCAGTCGCAGCCGAGGATGTCGGCGAACCAGGCATCGACGCGTTCGTCGCCGTGCCAGGCCTGGAAACCGTCCTTCCATACCTGGGCCGGATGAGG